>CAUZRT010000089.1:0-10865 GCA_963582235.1 Lentisphaeria bacterium | reverse complement strand
AGCGCGCGACCGACGCAAAGAAAAAAATCGACCGGGCAGTAAATCGGTACAACATTCTCTGGCGCCTTGTCGCGAACGATCTTCTGCCCCGTGGATGTGGTTGTTGAGATGACAAATCGTCGCTCCGGCTCACGCTCGGTCCAATGCCGGATAAACGCCAGGGCGGCGATCGCTTCGCCGACACTGACGGCGTGAATCCACACCGGACTGCGCCACTCCCGCAACCTCTGCTTCTTGGCCGCGGAGAAAATACCGAAACGCTCACCGAATCCGGCCCAGAAGCCGCCGCGACGAATTAGTTTTCGCAGGTAAATCGGGGAGTAAAGCAGGAAGGCGATCGGAAAAATCAAGTTATAGACAATGAGGAATAACCGGGCCATGTAGTCAGTTTACCACCGGCAGAGCCGGTGGTGGCTTGAGGAAGCCCCCGTCAAGGGAGCTGGAGTTTGACGTGGTTCCATCGACGTCTGTCAGATTTAGCTCGCCCAAGTCACCGCGATCGAGATTTACCTGGTGGCCGATTCACCGACGGATTGCCGAACATGAACTTCCGAAGGTACTTCGGCACGATCACAATGTGTTAGTTGAAATCCGGCTTGCTATGTGATAGGCTTTGCCAGTGGCTCATGGGTCAGTTCTCAGTGGTTGCCCCCGCCAGGAGTGCCTCGGTGGACTGTACACCGTTCCAATCACCCTGAACACGGCAATAACCTTTTCGAGTCTCACCGGCAAAGCGAGTGGTTTAATTTTGCGCAGCAAAATTACCATTCAATCCGATGGGCAATGGATTGCAGCGCCGGAATACGGCTACGAACGTCATGGATTCGGTTCTTCTGAATTACGCAATGCAGGCAGGTCTCGCTCTCTTCCGCGACGGTCAGGATCTCGCCCCACGGATCGATCACCATGGAATGACCGTAGGCTTTCACACTCAGGCTCGGGTTAATCCCGCACTGATTGACGCCGGCCACATAACATTGATTCTCAATGGCACGTGCCCGCAGCAGGACTTCCCAGTGTGCCTTGCCGGTCGTGTGTGTGAATTCCGCGGTGCACAGAATCAGATGTGCCCCGGCAAAGACTCGGTAAAGTTCCGGAAAGCGAAGGTCATAACAGATTGTCATGCCGATCCGCCAATCCTTCAGCTCGAAGGCCAGCGGCGACTGGCCCCGGTCATACAGAGTCGTTTCGTCGAGCTGTTGATCGCTGCCGTGGTACTCGAACAAATGCGCCTTTGCGTACTCCGCAATCAGCTCCCCGGAGGCCGATATGATGAGAGCGGTGTTGTAGAAATTACCGGCCCGGCGGACGGGTGTACCACCCCATACAGCGCAGACTTCGGACTGCCGCGAGTAGCCGCCAAGCCGCGCAACGAATTCATCGCGCGACAGGCCCACGGTGCGGACTTCGTCCTGGCTGCCGCGGAAGAAGATGTTCTCCGGGAAAATGATCAGATCCGATTGCTGCGTCTGCGCTTCTTCAAAGGCGGACTCGGCCTTTCTCAGGTTAGTCTCGACATCGGCAACGGCAGCGACCTGACACAGCGTCAATCGGAGCTCGGAGGGTGTGGATCCACTGGTCATGGGACTGGCACTTGCGAAGCTCGCACGCAAGGTCCGTTACGGCGCTCTTGGTGTTCGTCGAAAACTACGGTTGCAGTCGGGCGCTGAGTAGCGTTGATACCGCTAAAACAATGTACAACTGTTCGCCGCGATGGCAACTCTGCGGGCACAGTCGTCGGCATACGCATTCGCGTGCTCTCCGGCCACCCCAAAAAATCGCCCAGCAATCCTGAACCCCGGGCCGCTGGGCAACCTCTGTACCGACTGGACACTCCGCTTTGCGATCCTAAATCCCGTGTCAAAGTGTCTCCGTGGTTCCACTTCCTTGTGAGCCGCCGCAACATTACTTACATCAAGGACAGCGGGCAACGTGGCGCAGTAGTTGCCATCGGGTAGCGACTCGAAAAACGGACTGGGGAAGTTAAAGGTCCAAATCGCGGTGTTGGTCGCCGAGTCATAGGTGAGAGTCATGACGCCCGGATCGATGGTCGCGGCTGTTGTCAGGTTCTCGAAAACCAGGTCGCCCGGCTCGAGGCTGGCCGATACATCCTCGGAGAACTGAAACCCCAGGCTTCGGAGCATGGACCGCTGCGGCAGTCCACCTTCCACGATGCCGGTTATTACGATCGGAGGGATGAGATCAAAAGTGCCCCCGCAGCCGGCCCTTGCCTGTTGAAGGAAACCATTTACTACGAACTCATTGGCACTGGCCATCGTGCCGCCGATACCGCCCACACTATCGTAGAGAACAAAATCTGCATTGCTCTGCCTCTGGCCACCGGATGATATCACGTCGGTGCATATTTCATCCGCCCAAAGGGGTGACAGAGACAGTGCCAATCCCACCAGCCAACACGTTTCGAGCATTCTTTTCATGATATCGTTTACTCCTATTCCGCCTTTCGTATTAGTGTTATACGAAATTCCGTTTCCGATTTTGCAAGTATTTTTTCAGAATTCTAAAAAAAATTACCGTCCATGATCGTCGCCTTTTGGGTACCCGCGGATCACACGGATTAACGTAGATGAATTTTCGTTGGCGTTTTGTTCGAACCGGTCAACTCGAGAGATTTCCATACATCGGGATGAACAAAACACCGCCGAAAATTAATTGATTCCGGAAACCGGCGGGTATGCCTTTGTCAAATGCAAATTACTCGGTATTATAAGTCATCGCGTAACTACCTCAGAATACTCAGGTTTTAGGTTTCAGGTTTCAGCGACTCGCTGGCAAGGCCGGTTTTGGTTGCCTCAAACGGCGAACTCCGAAGGAGCTGCCACTTCGGCGTTCTGAGTTCGCTCCCGCATGCGGGAGCGTTTTTCGGAGGAGAGGGATTCTGACCAACTGACTCGGATAAAAGCATGGGCAGAACTCGTAAACGTGGTTTCGGAAATCGCCGCTAACATCTTGAAGAAATGTCGGTTGTACGACAATTGGACATTTTGAAGAACGGAGGCACGGAGTTGGATACCGATGGAGTGAGCGGGGAGAATGATTCACTGGCGATTGCACAATCTCTCGATCGTCCTCCAGGTACCTCCCCAAAAAACCGAATTCAATGATCTCCGCTCCGTGCCTCCGAACCTCCGTGCTTCAAAATGTCCAATTTCAGGTAGTATTGATAGTGCCGATTTGCGATGTCTGAATGGGAATAAATACCTGCCGGCAGAAACTTGACAGCTAATCCGAACATATCGACGCCTTCCCCCTTTTCGAGCCTTTTAGCCTGAAACCTGAAACCTGAAACCCGGTATCTGAATAGTTGAGTCATCGCTTCTGGCCAGGTCACGTCATGCCGTCCATCCGGATTTGCAGCCAAGTCCCGCCATGTCTGATTCCAATTCCGAAAAGTACCTCGAGCACGCGCGTTCCGTTATCCAATCCGAAATCGATGGTCTGAACGCGGTCCGGAATGATCTGGATGCGGCCTTTGTCCAACTCGTCGAACTGTGCCTGCGGACGCTGGAGAATGACGGCAAGATCGTGTTGACGGGTGTGGGCAAGAGCGGTCACATCGGGCACAAACTGGCCGCCACCTTGTCGAGCACGGGATCGAACGCGGTGTTCCTGCACCCGGTGGAAGCCATGCACGGCGATCTGGGCATCCTGGGCAGGAACGATCTGCTCCTGTCACTGAGTTACAGCGGCGAGACCGACGAACTGCTGCAGGTGCTGCCGTCGGCAAAGCGATTCAGGATTCCCATAGCCGCTATTACCGGCGACCCAGAGTCGCAGCTGGCCAAGTGGTGTGATCTCGTCGTGCCCATGCGGGTGCCCGGCGAAGCCTGCCCCTTCAACCTGGCGCCAACAACCACGACAACCGCAATGCTCGCCATCGGCGACGCCCTGGCCATGGTCCTTCTCGAGACGCGCGGCTTCAGCAAAGAGGACTACGGCCGCCTGCATCCGTCCGGCTCCATCGGGCGCAGTGTGACGCTACGCGTCGCCGACGTCATGCGCTCCGGCGACCGCTTGCCGACGGCGGCCCCCGAATGCGCCGTCAAGGACGCCCTGGCGACCATGACCCGCTGCCGCTCCGGATCCGTCCTCGTCAGCGGCGACGACGACAAGCTGCTGGGGATCTTCACCGACGGGGATTTTCGACGTCTCGTGCAGGAGAGTACGGACTTCCTGAAAGCGCCGATTCAGGAGGTCATGACCCGCGATCCCAAACGAGTGCGGGACGATCAGATGGCCGTCGAAATCCTAAATCTGCTGGAAACTACGAAGATCGACGACATCCCTGTTGTCGACAGCAACGACCGTACTGTCGGTCTCGTCGATATCCAGGATCTGCCGAAGTTCAAGCTGATGTAAAAAACAAAGTTAAAGCTTTGTTTTTACTAACCTGGATTATTCACGTATGAGAATTCAGCTCACAGATTCCTGGCGCCGTCCTTCAGCCGCTGCCATTTGCTGTACTTGGTACCGCGACCACCATTGTCGTTCAAACCCCAATTATACTCGAGATACTTGGTTTTGTACTTGCCGCGCAGGAAAGCGCGATGCTCCCGCGGCGCATATTTCGTCAGCACTGTCTCGAGTCCGCCGCCCATCTCGAAGTCCTCGGCGAACCATTTGAAGATCGCCGAAATATGCGCGCGTCTCTTCTTCGCGTCGAACTTGTTCAGGTCCGAGCGAGCGAGCCATTGATGCATGTTGTCTTCGAGTTGCTCATCGAGCGTGTCCGCCAGAAACGCCGGGTCGCGCAACGGCGGGCAACTACGGGCTCCGCACACCAGCGCCGCATGGATTCGATAATCACCGAGCGACCGCAGGTTCTCGTGCTCGATCTGGTCCAGGGATACCATCTGGCCGCCGACCGTGTGCCGGGCCTTCTTGAAGGGCTGGTCCAGTTGATGGATGCTGTCGATCGGGTAACCTTTCAGAATGGTCAGGATTGTCAGAGCGTTGTACGCATTGATCAATGTCGCCTTGCGGTCGTCGCCTTTGGCCGCATCACCCTTGGCCGCAATCTTCCCAAGGTACGTGTGCAGCACCTTCATGTCGTCGGCCGACTTTTTCCAGGTACCGTAATCCACCAGCCCGCCGTCATCGACGTGTTTCTGCAGCAGCTCACTGAACGGCGTGTGATCGATGCCCGCAGCGACCTGAATCGACGCCGCTGATGCCGGCGTTTCTATCCCCGATGTCAGCACCAACGCCGCCAGTATGCAGAATGATCGCGCCATATCCGCCAGCTGGCGGAGACGGCGGAAGTCCCGCATGCGGGACGAAGGCGGGTCATTAGGTGCGGGAGAGACCGGCCGACTCCCAGCGGCAAATACATTCGTCATTCGGATTTCGTCATTCCTTGGGTATTTGGGTATTTCGTCATTATGCCCAACCGCAAGTGGATTCAATGACTGAAACTTTTGTATTACAAGTTATGACGCATGTTATTACTGGGACAAAGACTAGGCATTGTCCAGAGCCTCGCCGCTCGGCTCGCCGGCCTCCTCGACATTGATCCGTGCAATGATTTTCTTGGCCTTGTTGGTAATGAAAACGGCCACTGCGATGGTGGCCACAAGGCCGACACCATAGAGGATCAACTTCGCCGGCGACGATCCCGTTTCAGCATCGGACGCCGCTTCGATTGTGGCTTTACCGGCAACACCGAAGTAAACGTACATGACCGTGCCCGGCATCATGCCGACCCAACTCGCGATCACGTACGGCCAGAACCGGACTGCGGTCAGCCCATAGAAATAGTTGCTCATGTTATACGGAAGCAGCGGACTCAATCGCAACAACCCAACGATCTTCCATCCCTCTTCACCGATGGCCCGGTCGATGGCGTCGAAGTTCTTGCTGCGGCCGGCGTGTTTCTTGACGACGTCCCGGGCCACGTACCGTGAAATAAGAAAAGCGAAAGCGGCGCCAATCGTTGAACCGCCGGAAACGACAACCGTTCCCACGGTCAACCCGAAGGCGGCGCCGGCGCCGATGGTCAGAATCGAGCACGGTGCGAATAATACAGCGGCAACAATATAGACGCCGACAAAGATCACCAGGCCGATTGGCCCGAGGTCGCTGACCCAGGTGTTGAAACTGTCGAGCCACTGCCCCACAGGCAAGGTGATCAAGGCGACGACCAGGCCGACAACAATCAATCCCAGAATGATCCACTTCCACGGGAAATTGGGCATAATATTTAAACCTCCGGTTTAAATATTAGATGATGGCTCGTCGGTACAGCCATTTGAAGAGCTTCTGCGTAAACGGTGTCAGCCGTGACCGATTGTACTTGTCGCCGGCCTTCCGTGCGATTTCGGCAAACGTCGGGTAGGCGTGGATCGTCGCCGCGATTTTGCCGAGCCCGATTCTGTACTGCATGGCAAGCACGAACTCATGCAGTAAATCGCCGGCGTGCGGAGCCACAAGGGTGACGCCGAGAATACGATCCGAGCCCTTGTCCGTCAAGACTTTGACAAAGCCGGAATCGTCACCTTCGACAATGGCCCGATCGACGTTGGCCAGCAGCTCGTCGAAGAGATCGTATTCGATGTTCCGTGCTTTTGCATCGGCTTCGTTCAGGCCGACCCTGGCGATCTCCGGGTCGGTATAGGTGCACCATGGCACGGCCGAGTAATCAACCTTCGACTTGACTAGCGGTATGAGAATGTTGCGGACGACAATGCGGGCGTGATAGTCGGCCATGTGTGTAAACTGGTAGGGCCCGACGATATCGCCGGCCGCGTAAATGTGCGGCTGAGAGGTCTGCAGGTAATCGTTGACGGTGATGCCGTTGTTCGTGTACGCAACGCCGGCGGCTTCAAGGTTCAAGCCGTTGATGTTGGGCCGGCGGCCGGCGGCCACCAGCACGGCGTCCACATCGAGTTGGACGTTCTCGCCATCGCCATTATTCGCTGTTTTCCGTGAAATGTCGAATCGAATGCGGCCGTTCTGCGCTGCGATCCGTTTGGTCTCGGCGCCGTCGAGAATTCGAATGCCTTCATCCTCAAACTGTTTTTTTATGAATTGAACGACGTCCGGGTCCTCGCGCAGTAGGATCTGCGGCGCGAACTCGACAATGGTGACGTCGACGCCCAGCCGGTGAAAAGTCTGCGACAGTTCCACGCCGATCGGGCCGCCGCCGATGACCGCCAGGTTCCCGGGCTTTTCGTGCAGCTCGTCGAAGATCGTTTCGTTGGTGAAGTGCTTGACGTCCGTGAGTCCCGGAATGGGCGGCAGGGCCGCACTGCACCCGGCGGCAATGACGAAATTCCGGGCCTTGAGTACCATGCCGCCCACCTGGACTTCCTGCGGCGAAAGAAACGCCGCGTCGCCGAGAAAGACATCCACACCCAGAGACTCGAAGCGCTCTTTGGAATCGTTCGGCTCGATCCGGGCACGGCGCTTGCGCATGGAGTTGAAGACTTCCAAAAAATCAAACTCCGGCTCGGTGCGCGGCAGCCCCCACTTCTCGCCTTTGCGCATCGCGTCGACGGCACGTGCAGACGATATCAGCGCCTTGCTCGGGACGCACCCGTAATTCAAACAGTCGCCCCCCATCTTGTGGCGTTCGATGAGGGCGACACGCCCGCCCAGCCCAGACGTGGCCGCCGCAGTAATCAGGCCGGCAGAGCCGCCGCCGATCACAACGACATTGTACTTGCCGTTACCTTTTTCGAATTCGGACATGGTGCGTATTGCGTATTTGAGCGCCGCGGCACGGCGACGGCAGAGAATATATTCCCTCCCCGGGGCTTTTCATGTCAGCAGGAATCGAGATAGTGATTCCTTGGCAGGGCGTCGCGGTAAGGCCTGTGCGCCGGCGCGGATCGTCACTCGTACGGCTTGAGAAGCAGTTCTTTGATCTCTTCGGTCAGGGTTGATTCGCGCGTCCAATCGATAGCAGCGTCCTTGTCGTTGCGAGCCCAGTTCTCGAGAACAATCCGCAAAGCCGCAACCTGAAGACTGCCGTCGTTCACGGACTCAACCCAATCGGCGGCAGCGGCCGCGTCCTTCATGCCCCAGGCGGCGGCGGCACTCATGAACGAGTTCGTTTTCTCGCGATCGTTGGGCAGCCCCTGGAACCAGTCGGCTGCCCCTTCAGGATCCTTCTGCGCGTAAATCACGGCGGTCGAAATCATGGCGTTCATACGACCGTTACCGGACGGAAACTCGGCCGCCCATGCAGCAGCCGCCGATGGCTCCTCACGGGCCCACGCAGCGGCGATGGAGACGAGAGCCATGCTACGCGCCCGACCGTCTTGCATGCCCGCGGCCCATTGATAGGCGCCCTGGCGGTCGACCCTGGCCCAGGTGTCGCCGACCGTCTCGCTGATGCCGCGCAGGTCGCGCACATCGACAATGCCGCCGAGCCATTGAGCGGCAGCTTTACGGTCGCTCGCCAGCCACGTCCCGACGATCCCTTCAATGGCTCGAAAGCGGAGCTTATCCGGCGGCAGCTGCTCGAGCCAGCCCAAGGCACCGTCGACATCGGACCGTGCCCATTGCCGTCCGATTTCACCGTAGAGCAGCTCCTTGAGCCGCTTCTGCCCTTTCAGCCTGTCGACCAGTGCCGCAGCCTCGTCCGGCGCCACGGCTGCCAGCCGGGAAACGACCGATTGCGCGAAATGTATCTTATCCTCCCAGCGATTGATGGACTGCAGCAAATCAAGAGCACGGTCGAGATCGTCATCCGAAATGGAATCGGCAACACTGCGAAGTGCGTACTGGCGGTCACCCGCGTCGTCGCTCTGTGTGGCAGCCGTGACAGCCGCTTCATAGTAAGCCTGCTGCTGCTCGGGTGACCGCGCCTCTCGACGTGAACCGGGTGGCGGCCGGCTCCACGACGATCTTGGCACCGCATTCGGCCGAGCCTCCTGCGGTGCGGTCTTGATGCGCCCGAGGCGAGGCGACTTTTGAACCGCGGCGCCGAGTGTGGATTTGCCGGCCTCCGAATGCGGCTGGCTCGCCTGCTGCTGCTCCTGCTCGCCGCGCCTGGAAAACGTGCGATGCAGCAAAGCGATCAGCAACACAGCGATGATTGCCATCGGCGCTAGATTCCGCAGTTTCGATTTGTTCATGGAAATAAGTTACGTCCGCATCGGCGAGATTACCTCGAGTCGCATGATTGGCGGCCATATCGGCATACTGCAGCGGGATACTCTTCGAGAATCCGCAGAACGCGCAGGAGGACGAGTGAAATGGCCTCCTCGCGCCCACGAGATCGAGGACGGCGCGTTCGGGGGGCGTTCTGAAGTTCGGAATGTAGGTTAAACGGCCGAATGACCGCGGCAATGTGGGATGGAACAATTGCAATTGCAACGCCTTCTCAATCCTCCAAGGAAATAGCTCAAAAGCTTGCTCTAGCTGAAATCGATTGTCATTGCCAGTTGCGACGACAAAATTGTCCCTGTCACCGCCGGCGAATGACCGTGAATACGGCCCCCTGCCGACCGATGACTCGGACAATCGGAGATTGCGGATAGTTTGCTGCCAACCCGTATCTGTACGTCGCGATATAATAGTCGTACGGAGCCGGCAGCGCGCCGCCCTCGGCGACGCCGTACATGGTCTCGAGCTCGACGTCCGGTGATCGATAATAGTCGGCGCAGGCCCGCGCGTAGTCATTGGCGGCCAACAACACCCGCAACGGCCGCTCTGCGGACTCCGCAGCCCGGCAGTTCACCCATTCCATGGCTTCCTTGTAACTGGACGCCCAATAGTCCGTATCGTAATAATAACCGGCTGTCCCTGTGCCGCCGACAAAAAAATTAAAAAAGGTTGTCTGGTATGGATGCAGGCGAACCAGTGACGGAATGGTGGTCACCATCGCCAGCAGAAGAACGCCACAAGCCAGGCGTTTGCAGGCCGGCTGCCGAATCCGCATCAGGAGTCTCGAGGCACCGGCACCGGCAAGGATCGCGACACCGGGCAGGACAAAAAGAAAGTGCCGTATGCCGTCATAGACGTTTGGCCGGCTGATCGCAAAATAACCGATGGGCAACAGGATCCACAGCAACGTCAGGCACGAGAGCGCCGCCCGATCCGAACGCGGATCAGCGACAATATCGCCCACACCGTATCCAATGCCGAGCAGAGCAAGAATGAGAACCGGCGGCGGCGTCGTGATCACCAGATACCAGGGCAGGTAAAACCACGGTAACTGGCTGCTGTCCATTATCCGCCCGGCAAAGACCACCTGATACGTGTGATGAAAAGCCGCCGACATACGCACGGCTTCCAGCGGGCGAGTGAAGGGATTCTCGTGAGCCCAGGGCCAGATGCTCACCATCAGGATCCATGCGGACAAGACCAGCAAGCCGCCGTTGAGAAACATCATCGGACGAAGGCGAAACGGTGTTTCCGGGGCGTCGTCCCGCGGCCGCACGAACACAGCGTAGACCGCAGCAGTCAACAGATAGATAAACAGCAGAACACCGCCGACCCGAATTGCCAGGGTTACACCGATCGCACCACCGATGACCAGCGCCTGCCGTGGTCCGAACGCCTGGCGCCGGACCATGGCGCCGATGGCAAGCATCGACAGGGCAAACATGCCGGCGAAGGGCATGTCTTTTGAATTATTAAAGGCGTGACCGTAGAACCGGGGCAGCAGAATCAGCGCCCCAGCGGCGAACACCGGAGCAGCGCGCGGGTCGATCAGGCGTGCATAGCAGATGACGGCAATGACAGCAAGAATGGCCGTCAAGGCCGTACAGAGGTGGCGTGTCTCGTATTTTCCGAGGTGGAATGTCTGATAGAGAATGGACGTCGCCGTCTCGAACAGCGGGCCGTAGTAGCGCAGATCCTTGTAATCGTTACAGCGTTTGTCGGTGAAACCGGAA
>CAUZRT010000088.1:0-10913 GCA_963582235.1 Lentisphaeria bacterium | reverse complement strand
GACCTCGAGCAGCAGGTCCAGGAGCTCGTGCGGTGACTTGTTGCATAACTGATCCGTTTGCCCTTGTTCCAGTGCCAGAACCTTGACCAACGCATTGGCGAAACCGGCCTCATGCAATTCATAGGAATACGTTGTCGGCGTCAGGGTTTCAGCGCTCGGCAAATCCTTCAGCGAATCAAACGGAACATCACCGTCCAGAATCGCAAACTGTTTTTCCCAACGGCCGGATTTGCGGCGCAGCATGACAGCCAGTGTCACCAGATCACCGACGTGTCCCTTGAATTCGAAGGGGCGACGACCAGTGCCATTGCAGCCGTTGGAGACAACGGCCTTGACAGCCGCGGCTTCGACATTGCCGACCAGGTAATCGGTGAAATGCCGGCTGCTGCTCAGCTTCGGGACGCGCAGCAGGGTTCGCAGGGCATCGAGGAAGGTCGTCTTGCCGCTGCCGTTCGGGCCGGTGATCATTATCGTTCGCTGATCCAGCGGTAGCTTTACGGTGGGCCAGTATGCCCAGTTCATTAACTCAACGTACTGGAAATCAAACATAGTTTAGCGGATGGATTTTGTCATTTATGCTTATGCTCGCGCCGCAGTACACTGATCAGAACTTCACGACGCAATTCCTCGCTCAGGCCGACCTCATCGATGACCAGCGGCAGCATCGGGCCCTCCGCGATGATACCGCCATGGGCCTTGACCAGCTTGGCCCGGGAAAGTTGTGCGAGATAACGGTGTGTCATGGTGGCACCGCCCAGCAGTTCCGCATACTCTGCGATCAACTGATCGCGACTGATGCTGACCCTTGGATTCGGGATCTCTTCGATCTCGGGGAACAGGGAGGCGACGCTGCCGTCCTCGGGCTGGCGCTCCTCCTGGGCCAGACGCTTCGGCAGGACCAGCTTACACCAGATGATCAACAGGAGCGCCATGGCGCCGCGTTCGAGGCCGAAGTTGTTCGACCAGTCCAGCCGTTCATCCGCCGACGTCCGCTCGTTCAGGCCGACGCCCCAGTGTTCGCTGTATGCGTTGGAAAGCAGTTTGAGGCCGACGGATTTGAGCCGCGCTTCGACATTTTTCCGCAGACGCTCGTCGTAGAGGAGATCACGGAACTCATTCTTTTGGACGTGGCCGTTGGCAATCAGCATCGAGCATATTTCTTCGATACGGTCGGACTCCTGCGGCAAATCAAGCTCAAGTTCAAAATCAATGTCTGACATGGGGCGTCGTGCGTTATGCGTCTAACGCGTTGTGGTCTAGTGCGTTGTCCGTTGTGCGTAATGCGTATCGTGTGGTTGCGTAACTTGTTCCGCACGGTCGGAGACGGCTTCACGATTCCATCTCTACATTTTGTGCTTCACGCTCTTCCTTCTCGAATTTCCGGACTCGTCCCGGGGTCAAAACACGGGTTTCGCCGCCGCCTTTGACGGCGACCATTTCTGCCTCCGGATCAAAGGCGACCTCAACCGGTGTCGCGACAATGGGATCAAATGACTGTTCCGCCGCATACAACATATGCGGATCGCGGTCGGCGATCACGGTCAGCAACGAAAACCGGTAGGCGGCGACCTCCCATCTTTCCGTCCCCAACAGCTTTTCGATGCCCCGCCATTTACGGTTGGTTTTCGTCAGGTCCTTGGTGAAATTGACAGCTTCCGTGGCGACGATCGGTTGGTCGTCGGCAGTGACGTCATGGACATTGGAATCCCAGCGCCGTGCGTCATCCGAGGTGCTGCGATCGCGTTTCAAAACGCCGTCAGCTTCCGCGAACAAATGACGTTCATTGATGAGGATGGGGCGCGGGATATTGCGCAGCCGGCCGGCGATCATATCGGCAAGGACGTCGACGCGCGAATGAATGAGAAAATTGTCGAAGTCCAGATGCGTCAGCCCGTAGCGTGCGATATCAATCTGCTTGCGCTGAATATCCTGCAGTTCCAACTGCATCTGTGATATCAGCTGGTGCAGCCGCGAAAGATGATCATGGACCTGCTGGACTTCGTCCCATTGGGCAATGTCATCGTCGTCGATCACGAGATGGTCGAGAGCATTGCGCGTCTGTTCCGTCCAGCGATATGCCGATTTGAGCTGCTGATAGATCTCCAGGATCAGATACGGGGATTGCGAATTCAGCGCACGTTCCGCGCGAATGACATGTTTCAGCAGACGGTTGCACAAAAACCGGAGTTGCTCCGTTATATCCTGGCACTCGAGCAATTGGCTGAACTCGATCTCGGCGAGTGCCGCGCCCTCGTTCTGAACCAGTTCCGGCCCCATAACGAACCGGTTGAGAATGCGCATCAGCGCTTCCGCTTTATCGCTGACCATGTACATGCCCAGATCGCGATAATATTCGAGCCAGCCAACGTTGCTCAGGCGATGCAGCAGATAATTGCGGTGGTGCTCCTTGAGCCAATGAAACTTCTCATCGAGCTCCGCCCGCGACCAGCGGACGCGTTCATCCAACATCAGGCTGTGCAGAATCGTAAACACAACCTTGGTCTTCGATTCGCTGCCGCTGAACAGTTCGTGAACCAAGGGCAGAAAGTAAGAAATCGCATGGTTGTGGGAGATTTCCTGGAGCGCATACTGCCGATATTCATCCTGGATGTAATCCAGAACGTCGAGATTGTCCGGGTCATCGGCCTTGCTTTTAGATGCCGGTGGGTTTTCGGCGGCGTTCAGTGGTTCCATTTTGATGCCGATGCAGGGGGGACGAAGTCGCGTTGTCGGTGGGTGACGCAACGGCGGCGTACACCGAAAGGCAGGGAGTTTTCGCTGCCGGGAAAATGGCGTAAACAGTGTCATTCAGAAGATAAGGAATTTGCAACGATTGTCAAGTTCTGAGCACGAATAAATTTTTCTCATAAGCCAGCTTATTATCGGATAATGGAATAATCGACGCGTTGAATGCGCTATTTGAATTATCCGAAAAACGGGAGTGTTGGGGAATGTTTGCCGAGATATATAGCGGAAGCCTTAAGAAACGCGAGTGAGGCTCAGGAGACAACAGCGGCAATCATATAGTGCCGTAGCTTTCACCGGTTTCCCGCAGCGAATGGGTTCGGCGAAGACGGAATCGAGCGTCATACGCGACAGTCCTTTTCTAGTGCCTGTTTGCGCAGGGCCGGATCGTGACTGCGGTTTCAGCCGTCCGAGCGGGGCCGGCAGTAATTCGCCACCGAGAGTGCGAGTGCTGGGAACTTACGCATCAGCTGTTGATCCTCGGTGACCAGCGAGATACGCTGGTTGGTGGCCAACGCGACGAACTGAGCATCATAGCCGGATATCCCATGTCTTATGCACAATTCCAATGCCGGCTGAGGATCGGCCTCCGCCTCCCGGTCACGCATCAAGATTCGGGTATCGTAACACAGATCATCGTCCTCTTCGGCACTGATGGCGAAGCACCACGTTCTCAAGAACGAGGTCGGTGCGTGACTTGAAACCCGAGCCCGGTGAACGTAGAGTAACGGCGACCAACGACAAGGGTATTCGAATTCTTCATGCTCACTTTTGTATCACTGGCGCGGTGCGTCAAGTGGTTATGCCAAGCGATATCCTGTTTTGGCAAGCGATAGCCAGCCGACGATCCGACAAAATACTATTTGGAATACGAGGGACATGAACATCGTTTCATCGCGTTCCATAAAACAACCAGCCGAGGTGACAATCGTGGATTCGCAAGCAATCCTCTATCCCTTCATCGACGCCCGGATCGATGAAGTCACGTACCGGCCCATCCTTGTCTGGGCCATGAACGACCGGATGAATGAGGCCGAATCGCGTCGGCAGTTAGAATCGTTTCGCCAGTGCGGCTACGGGGGGGTGATGGTGATGCCCTGGGGCGACCTCCCGTATGATTTTATGTCCGACGAATGGCTGGACCGCGTAGGTGAAATACTCGGCGCCGCGAAGGAGATTGGAATGGACGTGTGGATCTGGGATGAATGGCTGTTTGGTAGCGGGCCTGCGGCCGGGAGGGTGACCAGTAACAAGGAGTACCGAGCCAAGACCCTGAAAATTACGGTGGACATGATTCTGGAACCCGGCGAGACAGCCGCGTTTCAGCTACCGGAAAGAACCGAATCCTGCGGGATCTTTGCCGTGGATAAATTTGACAATCCAGTCGACGACCCCAAGATTCTGGGCAGTGATGCGGACATGCCCATCAACGTCGTTGCCGATTGCCGTGAACGTCTGATTGTCATTGGTTGGCAATATACTTCCGGGGCTCAGCATACTACCCGCTCCCACGGTATGTTTCTCGATCCGGATGTTCCTGCACAAGTGTGCGACATCTATTTCTGCGATGACCCGGATGTGTGGTCGGTGGACATGATGAAACCTGAGGCAACACGCCTTTACCTGCAGGAAATTCACGAGAAGTACTACCACAGGTTTTCCGATGAGTTCGGAAAGACGCTGAAAGGATTCTTTTATGACGAACCCAAGGCGTCAAGTGAGCGTCCCTGGACCAATGATCTCCTGAAGCGCTTCGAGGAGATTAAGGGCTACGATTTACGCCCATATCTCATTCCGATGTTGATCGACCACAGGATGGAAGGATACTGCCTTAACGACAAGTTGCGGCCGCGAAAGATTAATGAGGTCGAGGCGGACTATCGTGATGTCTGGACAAGCCTGTTAGCGGAAGGATTTTATCGCGAGATTCAACTCTGGTGTCAGGAGCATGGCGTCATCGCGACGGGCCACCCGATCGGGGATAACAACATAACCGTGGCGGAGCTGCTCGCGGGCGGCGGTATGTATTTCAAGAACATGGATTATTCGGACATGCCGGGCGTGGACATAATCTGGGGACTCATTGCCCCCGGCAGCTTCTGTGATTCAACGCGACTGGCCGGATCTCGGGCGGCCGTTCATGGTAAGCCGCAGGCCATGAGTGAATCGTTTTCATGTTTCGGCCACGGAGTGCATCTGGATCAGATGCGTTACGTCATGGAGAATGAAATAACTCGGGGAGTGAGTAAGTTTTTCAATAAGTTAACCAATTACAACCGGGAAAAGTCATTTTACTATCATCCGCCCGATCTTTCTGAATTCAATCCCATCATCAAACATTACGGTCACCTTCTGAACGACCGCATCATGCGTCTCAGTCGGGTCATGTTCGGGGGTCGAGCGGGCGAGACGGTTGGCTTGTACATTCCGCTTCAGAACTACTTCCGCTGGGATGAGGCAATGGCCGGGCAGCTCACAGCACTCTCCGAAAAACTGACGTATAACCAAATAGAATTTGATTTTCTTTGGGATGCGGACATCATGAACCTGCAAACCCAGGACGGTAAAATCGTTGGTCCCCACGGGCGCGAATATCGATCCGTACTCATCCCTGCCAATGCACAGATGGACGATGAGCTGGCGGAAAAGTTTAAGGGATTACGGCAGGGGGCCAATGGACGAATCGTTTGGCCATTCGGTCCCGGCGAATCGGTCCCGTTGGCAGCGCAGAAGAACTACTTCCTCCAGGATGAGGTGACGGCCGGGCAACCTACCGTCCTCCCCGAAAAACTGGCTGACGAATTGGAGCCGTATTTCAATCAATGTCGCGAAGAAAATCCTTATTTTGAACTGCTTCCGCCCGGTATTCCCATTGCCTCGCGGGGCCGAATCGCCGAGAATGGATCCTACGCGTGTTTGCTGCTTAACGAAGCCTTACATACTGTCAAAGCATCATTGAAATCGCGAGTGCCGGGGAGTTTAATCGAGGTGGATATGAATACCGGCGAAGCCTTCGAGCTGGGCAACCTGGAAAAAGATACTGAAGTCGACCTTACGTTTGTATCTTCAGAATCAAAACTGCTCGTTGTGGGTACGTTTAATGAATTTTCTTTTCCGCCCCCGAAGACGTTCGACCGTTCGGCATCATTGCCACTGGACAACTGGCGACTGAAACTGCCGGATGAAAAAGAGATTGAGTTGGGATCGGAACTGCCGTCGTGGGATGAATTGGGTTGGCCGGTATATACCGGTTTTATGCGTTACCGCACCGAGTTTACCTGGCAAAGCGACACGGCCGGCGCTTTGCTTGACTTGGGAACCGTTCACTATGCGGCCACGGTGTCGCTCGATGGTGAAAGAATCGGAGATTGCATATTCACGCCCTTCCATCTTCGCCTCGATCACCTGAAGCAAGGCAAACACCTTCTGGAACTAGACGTGCTGAATACCCAGGCGAACGCGGTGTTTGGCAGCGAGGAAAGAATTGCCGAATTGACACGCAAACAGGCGTTTAAAGGGACCTATTCGCCCATTTACAAAGATCTCGATCTACCCAAATTACGATCCGGCCTGTTTGGGGCCGTCAACCTGATCCCCGGTATTGACTAGTCCCAGAATTAAGAGTGATCGAGTGATGACTCTCGAAAAAACTCAGGTCGTTTTCACTGGCACTGGGTGAGCAGTGATCGGTCAACAAAGGACGAGTGGGAAGCGCATTGTTTTTGCGGACTCCGCAAAAACACGTAGACTCGTTGTCCGGGATGATGCTACACAAAGCCCGGCTAAGGCAGCGCGAGCTTGGATTCATCGACGACACACCACTGATAGTGGTTTGTCCTCCCGGCGGCGTCGAGCATCTCCGGGCTGTGCACGATGTTTCCGAATTCAAGCGGTGTGAACGCTTTGGTGTCGCCTTCGGCCGTTCGGAACACATTGTAGTCCTTTGCTGCTTCAACCTGGGCCAGGTCGATGAGGTCCCGCATGGGGAACCGCCGCGCCGCGGCGTTGCCGACGGCGCAAGCAACCGAACGTCCCTGCTCCTCGAGCATTCGCCCCAGCCGATTGAAGTCAGGACGTCGTGAGCCCTTGTAGTTATCAGGCTGGTAGTCGGTCATGGCTTGCGGGGATACGGTGCCGTCTTGTTTCCGCACCTTCACGTTCAGGTCGAACTTTCGCCGATACGGCACATCGCACACCCACTCGGCGAAGTGGTGGCTCGTCGAACTGGAGTAGGTCATCCCCAGGACCATGACCTGGGTGTTCAAGCTGAGCATCACGCCGAAAGCAGACCGCAGATCGAACACGGACAGCGCCGGATCGATCCCCGTTATAACTTCGGCCCGCCGGCCGATCGCGGCGAAACTATGCCGATACGCAATACTTCTGAGTGCCTGTGGATGTGTGCGAACCGACTCGCTGATCGCGCCCATTTCGGAGCGGTCATTCCGTGGATCGATAATGGGATCTTCCTCAGCTTCGTGCACAAAGGTGAAGGTCGGCGCGACGAGCGTTCCACCGTCCCCCAGGATTTCCAGGAAGGCGTCGACGACCGTGCGCGCACCGCCGGTGATCTGTCCAAGCGTCCGCATTGCCGAATGCACGAGAACGACCTCGCCCGATTTGATTCCGGTTTGGCGAAGCGCGTCGGCGATTTCGGCCTGGGTGAGGCCTGATTCTGAATCGGAACTTGGTGGTTGCATTATTATTCCTTACTGTTGAATGGACACCGAGTATATTTGAGCATTTTCGGCGTGCAGTTTCAAGCGGATCCGCCGCCCCCGCAGATCTGCGGCGTCGGGTTTGTGTTTCCACGCGGCTGGCGCCGCTATTTGGTCGCCAGTGATTGTCTGGGATTCTTCGCCGGTATACCCGGTGATCGGTCGGTGCTGCTCATCGAGCAGCGCCAGCTTGACCGTTCCGCGGCCGGCATCTGCGTTAACGAGAATATCCGTACCTTCAAAGTTAATTTCCTTGGTGACGAGCACACCCGCCGACGAGCCCGCTTGCAGCGACGCGAAGCCGTCTAGTCGCAGCGTGGCCAAGCCGGTCTCGACGTTCCATGGCGCGATCTTTTCTGGTGTTGCCGCGCCCGGCGTCGGCTTCGTCCGCCCAATTCCGGTGTAGTAGAGCCAGATCTTGCCATCGTGGGCAAACGGTCTGGCTGCCAGCGCAATGCACTCGTCCCAACTGCCCTGCGGACCGAAGGGAATTAGCGGCTCGCGATGGCAGCGGTGCCAGTCGATGCCATCGACGCTGGTGACGAGTTCGGTGTGCATCGTGCGGCAGCGCGTGTTGTTCATCTCGATCGGCGGACCCAGGACCCCCTGGCGAATGTTGCGGTCGACGATGTCGCGCCATTCGCCCGGCGTGAACTCCGGCAGGTTGCGGGCCAACCACAGCATACCGAGGTGGGTGTCTTCGTAGTCGATAGCGGCCAGACCAGCCATCTCTGTCCCCGGCGGATCTTCTTCATCCAGCCCGAAAACGAGCTGCGGCGGCAGGTCCCAATGGACGAAATCGTCACTTTCGCTGCGGGCGGTGACTCGCATCCCGTACCCGTCAGCACTGTTGTACATTACCAACTTGCCTGACGTTCGTTCCAGGCCGCTGGGCACGGCTACCTCCGCGTCGCCGGGCCATACTGGATTCTCCGGGTGCTCGCACCACTGTATCCCGTCGGGAGAAAAGCCGACGCAGTGACCCAACTGCCAGCCGCTCTCGGCCGTCGAATCTTTGCGGCCGCCCCACCAGACCGCTTTGTAGCGCCGCTGCGGATTGGAATCGATATGATCGATGATTACCGCCGGGTCGTGCATCATGCAGTTGGCGAGCAGGACGATGTTGTTGTCTTTGCTGCCTTCGTGCTCGACCTGTCCCAATGAGGGCTTGTCCCAATCGACGCCGTCGCGCGAGGTGGCATAACACATATTCGAGCCGTCTTCGGGGCCGTAGCAACCGCCACCCTGATACCATGCCTTGAACAGCTCCGCCTCTTTGTCGTAGATCGCAAGCCCGGAATCGATGAACGCCGCGTCCTTTTCCCAGGGTTCTTCGGCGCGAATGATGGGGTTCCGATCACACTTGACCGCCTGATGGAAGCAGCGTCTCAGCCCCGACTGCTCCTCTATAAACCGATCATCGATGAACAACAACTTCGTCTGCTGCTCTTGTTTATGGGCCCGGGTCACGGCGACTCCTTTCACTTATATCGATTCCTGTTTTTCACAAAATAAAAAGTATCGTCTTGCCTTCAGTAAATACAAGTTCGGAACTCTGGGCTATGAGAAGAAACATCTGACGGACTACATTTGATACCTGAAACTTGAAACTTGAAATAACAGCCATCCCATAGCATTCGAACCCCATAGTGAACTCCGTCGTTTCGCCAAAGGCGGATCCGCCTCAGGCGGAAAACACCGTCGGACTCCTCCTTAGTGGATTCTGTCGTCTAACCCAGTCGCCTATTGGCGAGATTTAACACCGTCGAATGCCCGTTATTCATGCCTGGAGACCCTTTTCGATGGAGTTTTCACCAGGGTTTCACGACGGGGGTTTTCCGCCTAGGCGGAAAGATCGATGGTGTTTACGATGGTGTTTACGGACATGCAAAATTGGGTTTCCCGGTGACAAGAAGAGTTGAGCTTACCGACTCGTAGGAAATCGTAATTTCGTAGTTCCATGGGATGCTTATAACCTGAACCCTGAAATCCTTTCTCTCTGAGCTTTTCCGGCGCAACCCTCAGACGTGTTCCAAGGGCCACTCCCAGAACTGTAGCGGCAGCACGTCACTGGCAAAGTCGGCTATTCGTTCGGGACCGAACAGCAGCTTTGCCAGTTGGCGTCGGTCGACGGTGACCCTGGCGTCCCGGCGTTCGAGCGTGAACCGGCCGTTCTCTTCTTCGACGCTGATATCTTGGAGGCCGAAGGCGTCGAGGATGCCGCGCGGGTCAAAGACATGGAGCATGCCCCAATACTCAACACTGCGCGGCAGCGAGAATGGTTGCAGAATCTGCGACAGTGAATGACCGTACATCGGTGCGACCAGGCTCACCCGGTCGTTGGACACGGATTTGAAGTTATTATCGCGCTCGGAGGTGCTGGCCTGTGCATCGTCATTGGCCTCGAACCACGCCCGCAGCAACCCCGCCACCAGTTCGCCCGGCCCCCCCCATTCTATAATCTCCTGGTCCCGTTCCAGCAGATACGCTGCCGCCTGACCATCAGATTCCGCCAATATCGCCTGCGGAAAGGTCATGACCTTCGGGTCACCCGGCGCCCCCAGAAAGGTGCGCATCAATGCCGGCGTCCGGATGCCGCCGAGCCGGTCGGCATGATGCGACTGCAGGACGATTTCAATCGTTGCATCATCAAGCGGGCTGGGCACGCAGCGCAGCGTCACGCCGGCCGGCAGCCTGGGCAGCAACGTCATGTTCGCACGGTCGAATTTGTAGGTGCAGACAATCCCCGCGTTCTCCCATCCGAGCCGGCGATACCAGTTGGTGATGTCCGTGGTCAGCCGGCCGACATGACAGCCGAGGTCGCGCATGCGTTGATGACTCGCCTCCATGACCGCCGTTCCCAAGCCTCCGCGGCGATACTCCGGCAACGTCGCCAGGATATTGATACCGCCCACCTGCAGCCGCGCCGCGCCGATCTCGATGGTATTCGTCCAAATGGCGACCGTACTGGCGACGCGGTCGCCGTCCTTGACGATGATGATATTGTCGACGTTGTCCGTATTATACAGGTGTGGATAATCGGTGATCACAGTCGGCGGCAAACCACGGGCAACGCGTATCACCGCGTTTGCGGTTTCGAGGATGGCCTCGAGTTCGTCGGGTCGACCGGAACGCGGTCCTTCAAGTTTATGCCCTGCTTTGTCGCTACTCATATCGTCTCCTTCCGGGATATTTAGCAGATGTCCGTACGCACCGAAGACTTTGCTCGCCGGTGTGTTGATGATAGGAAATTGCTTTTACTTGCTCGGCGATTTGAGTGGCACACGGGCCAGATAAAGGTGGCATACGGGGTCGTCACTTCGCGCCGGAGCGGTGATGTCGTTGGAATAGTAAACCACCATCATCTCGTCCGGGTCCACTTGAACGGCGACAGGATAAGAGCAGTCGCCCCGGGCCGGGAGGTCGCAATAGGGCTTCAGCGCTCCGCCC
>CAUZRT010000087.1:0-10962 GCA_963582235.1 Lentisphaeria bacterium | reverse complement strand
CGATAGCTGGAATCCCGATCTTTTCAAAGGTGGATTCAATGAACCTGGCTGCCGAGTGTCCTGTCTCTCAAATACGTTGGCAATCCGCCAGCTGGCGGACGACGGGGCTTCCATCCGTCAGCTGACGGATCACGGTCCATGTGTTCCGCATGCGGGACGACAGCATCGCCTTATTGCCGGCGACGCACCTGAGCATCCAAAATACCTCGCGTCATGGCGAAACGTTCCACCCCCACGGTCATGACGCACACTGCCAACGTCCACGATCAGGTCGATACCAAGCCTCCATTCCTCCAACACTCCAGACCTGAAATACTCCAATCCGCCAATCCTTCAGTCCGATCCCGGCCGTTCGGACGTCGACGTCGCCAGGAGAGCCGTTGAATCGTTGGCTGCCGCCGGCAAACCGCGCGGGCTGATCCACTGGCTGACGATCAATGAGATGAAGGCCAGAATGGCGCCGCTGAAGAAGATGATCTGATAACCGAAGAAGTGCCACGCCAGTCCGCCTGCCAGCGGGGCGGCCACGGCGGCCACATGGTTCATGGTCACACCCATTGACAATGTCGGCTCCAAATCTTGGCCCGGCGATATTCTATGAATGTACGTTGTTAATGCGATGCTGCCGAAGAAAATCAGGTTATCGATGCAATACAGCAGATAAAGTGTCGGCCGGTGTTGAACAAGAGCGTAGCCGAGGAATACGAGAACGAGACCGGCATAGCTGACGCTCAGGGTGGCGCGTTCACCGTAGCGATCCACCAACCGTCCCATTGTCGGGCCGGTCAAGATGATCAGCGTCTGATTGATCAACACCAGAAACATGGTTGTTTGAACGGGAATGCCGTGCACTTTGACCAAGGCAAAGATGGCAAAGGTTATAAACATCTGCTTGCGGCAGCCCTGGAGAAAATTCAGCGCGTAATAGAGGGCGTAACGACGCCTGAACACCAGTCGTTTTTCGCCGTCATGCGCGGGCTCGCGTGTGGCGAACAGCAGAGTGAGGCCGCCCAGTACAGTCACAACTCCGGCCATGACGAACAGTCCGCCGTAATTGAGAAAACGCATCATCAGAATGCAGCAGCCAATGGCAAGCAACCACGCCATGCTCTGCACACTGCGCAGCTGCCCGAGCCACCGCCCCTTGTCCCCGGCCGGTGAAAAGCGCAGCGCCATCGCCTGCTCGAGGGGGAGCCAGCAATGAAAGCCGATGCTCCACACAAATGCAAAAATCGCCAGAGTCAGAACCGTTGTAGCCTTTGCATAGGCTGCAAGCCCTAGGCCCATGATGATCAGTGCGCCGCCGCCCCCGATCGACAACGGCAGGAGAAGGAGCATGGCGATCATCAGCACGCTCAGCAATCCGGGGACCTCGCGAAACGCCTCCAGATACCCGAGATGATGCGGTTCGATGCCGAAACGATCGACGATGAAGTTGTTGAACAGCGTCAACTGGACGCCGAAGAACACGCCGACACTGAACACCGCAACGGCCAGAAGCCGAAAGTTGCGGTTCCATTGAACGAACGGACTGAGTTGGAGCAAGACACTGCTGACTTTGCTCATTTCGAATGATATTCCTTTTCGGTCTGTCGAATGGGAAGCTGCGTTATCGTAGCAATGCGGCACGGGAAAATACCGGTGCGGCGGCCACCAAACCGACGGACGTGAACGCCATGAACTTGCGAGAACGGGTCCGGGTCGCCGTCAATCGGCAACCGGTGGACCGTGGGCCGACCAACAATTGGGCCACCGTCGAAACCTGGGACAAACTTCGCCGGCACTTCGGCAGCGTGCTCAGAATACCGATCGATCCCTGAAAATTGATCCTGCTGTCGAACGCTTGCTTGATCCGGCGATGATCTTCTTTCTTGAACAACGTGTAATGCGGCATCAGATCAGTCGCCGCGGACGGGTCGGACCCAATGTTCGGCATGTTGCGCAGGCGCTCGACCGCTTGCCCCATAGGCCAGTAGGTGAAACTGCGGGCATAGTGGGCGAGGACCCACTTGACCTTGGGACAACGTTTATTCGTGTACTCCTCGAGGTCGTTCAGGTTATGCTCGTCCGCGCAGCCGTGGTAGCGCGACAGGTGCATCGTCACCCACAGACCCAAATCGTTGGCCAACTCCATACTGTTCATGGGTCAAGAACTCATGGATACGACACTGGTCAGTATCGCCTGTCGTCGAATCGACCCGTTAGGGCTTGAGGCCAGTGAGCCCCAGCTTTTCGACATCGGTGTGAATGTCCTCGACGCGGCAATCGGGTGTTAACCTGTGCCCGCGCGAGTTTTTTCCCGGCTTGATCTGTTCCGCGATGAACCGCTTCTGGGCGTCGATGTCACAGCCGGGACATGGGCTACCGAGGACCAGGTACCCGATCTCGCGACCGGGAAAAACAGTCCGGTTGATTTTCACCGTCGCCGCTATAGCCGAAGTCGGAGACAAACCACGGGCCGGATGATCAGGTGGCAGGAAGACGTCCGACCAGAGATGCGTGTGGGCATCGAAATTTTCATTGGCACAAAACTGGTGAGGCTTTCCCTCCAGATTTGTCGGTCGAACTCGGTGTAGGTGAATGGTGTATTCCGTCCTGTCAGGACTTACATAGCCGGTTCCTTTCGCCAAGGATGGCGTGGGTGGGTGTTTTCGGTGGTTGGTTGGATTCCCAACACAAATACTTACATTGCTTGGGGAAGTCAACGTGATACATGCTCACAATCTTCGCACTCTTGCGACGAAAGTTTGTGAATAACCCGGGTTAGGTTCAATACTGTTTACTAAAGGCTAATTCTGCTGTACGAGTCCAGCCAATCGTCCTCGTCCTTCGTCCTCGATGGATGAAGCACGGGGTGCTGACCGGGCATAAGGTTTCGAGGACGGGGAGACGATTCGGCCGACCTAAGCCCGGTACGGGGCTTGCAAAGGAATTCTTAAGTGAACAGTGTTGGGGTTAGGATACGCACGGAAATAATATTGACGCGATAGCGCGTTGGGTGGATTGTTTCGATCTCTCAAGACCGTCATCGAAAATGAACGCTGAATCCGCTGGCTGGCGGACCGAACTTCGAAGTCAGAAGTTGACCTTCTTGATCGGCATTATGTGGGCAGTATCCCACCCCGGCTTCGCTCTGGAATTCTCACTTCGATTCCGTTTGGCAAAGGCAGATTCAAGTCTTGGGCTAGGCGCAACGATTCTGGGGGTACAAATGCCTGAAAAACACGCGGGTCCGGCTCGGAGGCTCTTAGTAGCGGGAGCCATCTCGGGGGCCCGACATCACAGACGACGATAGGTTTACCAGAGAACGCGTCAGCGGCGTCATGTCCGCTGGAAGCAATGATTGGTCACCTACCGCGGCAATCGCACGATGATTCTTGATGTCAAAAGACAAGAGTTGACCCCGAAAGCAGTCGGCGACATCAGCGGTAGTAGGTAATGACGGTTTCTTCTGGTGCCCCGGGAGCGGGCTGGGGCGATCCACTTTTCAGCCAGTTCCAGACCTTGCAGCGAATGGTCACTTGCTTGTAGTGATCGGTCTGGCTCTCGAACGGCAGTCGAGTGTGTATGAACGACTGGCGGACCTCCGGTTCGTTGGCCGGGTCATGGTTCCAGCTTGGGATCGCCGGCTCGCCGCTTCGGTCAAAGATGAACTTCATCATGTAGCGGTTGCAGTGGCCCCGGTTGACGGCCCGGGCGTGCCAGATGTCGTAGTGGGCGATCACGACGGTGCCGGCCTCGACAATGAGCGGCTTCTGATCACGCAGATTCCCATAACTGCGCATCCGCGAGGTTGGGGCGTTTCGGTACTGGGTGCCGGGCATGATGATCGTCGGCGCCATTTCGGCCGACACGTCCTGAGGATAGTACATCACCAGAAGCCGCCGGATTTGGTAGTCGCGCTGATTGACATCGTCCTGGTGCCACCAACTGGGCGTGTCCCCGGGTCGGCTCAGATGCCCGTGGCGGTGGTGATGCATGACAATGTCCTCACCCAAAAGGCTCTGCATGGCCCCGTTCAGTTCGGCGTGCTCGAATACCTCGCGGAGGCGTGGCACCGCTTCGTAGATGCCGTTGCCAGGGTTCCCTTGTGTCGAATACAGCGCCTCTATATCGGCATAGACATTTTCGTGGAAACCCGGTCGAAATGCTGGATGCAACACTAAATGCCCGGAGATGATGAAGTCGCGGATCGTGAAGTCATCCAGGAGGTGATTCGCCATCGTCATAACCATCACTCCATTTTTGCAGAACGAACTCGTAGCCGAGGATGTCGAGGTCCCTATCGTCGAACCGCGCGAGTTGGTTGGGGATGTTGATCACCTGCCAGCCGTCCTGAATCGCCTCATGGACCGTAGGGTAGGGCCACTGGTCACGCTGCCCGATTGCTTCGGCGCCACCGGCTACCGGCTCGTGCAGGGCCATGCCGATCACCTGCGCAGTAATGGATGGGTCGCTGGCGTGCAGATACAGCAGCCGTTGTCGCCGCTGGTCCCGGTGTAGATCGGAGCCGCCCGCCGGCTCCAGAATCTGGGCGAGTTGATCGAGATCTTCAACTCGCAAGGCGTCCTGTTGCAGTTTGGCCCGTGCCTCGCACAACCAGGCTTGACACAGTCGTTTCCACGCATCCGGAGAGCTGTTCGAGGCCATGTTGTCTTCGTTGGTTAACCTGATTTCAGTCTACCAGACAGTCACCAAATAAACGGCAGCCCGCCACTCCCGCAAAATGTCTGTCTCTTTGGTTCCGTTACTCAACACTCAACATACAAAGATTGTATACTCGCGTCAAGTGCCCAACGACCGCCGTGGGACGGCTGGACAGGGTCTGACCGAATACCCCCCCAACTTAAGCCGAGGTCCGTGTACACTCGTAATCGATCCATTCGTAATCGGTCCCGCGTAATCGGTCGTTCGCGTGCGCGATTGAAACCGGTCTGGATCAATCGCGCGAATTGGGGAAAAAACTCGAATTTCTTACAAAATCTGTACGAAGCGAGGTAGCGTAACTATTTATTTCAATAGTTAGATGGCTTCGTGCGCTCGTCGTGCATGGCTGCAGGTACCTAGAGTAGCGCCGATAATCGCCGCGCGCATCGTCCAAACGCAAGACGATGACCGCACAATTGCGCGAGAGGTTCAACGCCGTCGAGGCTCAGTCCAAGGTCCTGGACCGGCTGATCCTGCACTTTCGTCGCACACCCGAAGGCCGCGAATGGGTCGCTGCCTACCAGGCGGTGCGGGTCATTCGGGATCTCGGTCGCCGCCGTCAGGCTGTTGCTGAGCCCGAGTGGATCCCCCAAGAGGCGTGACCACGGCGCATTGATTTTTTTTAATCGGTGGCATCGAAGAACTCATCGCGGGCGAAGCGGACGGCGTTGTCGAAGATTTGTTGGCCGAGCCCGGTTTCGGGTAAGACGCCGTTGATCTTCTGGCGCGTCCAGTGGGGATGATTGTAGGGCGACAGGTAGGCCTCAGGGTGGGGCATCAAGCCGAAAATCCGGCCGCTCGGATCGCAGATTCCGGCGATGGCATTGACGGAGCCGTTGGGATTATGGGGAAAGGTCGTCGCCGGATCGCCCGTCGCCGGATCGACATAGCGGACCGCGACCAGGTTCTGCTCTTCCAGATCAGCCAGCGTCTTGTCGTCGATACTTACAAACTTGCCCTCGCCGTGGCGAATGGGCAACGGCAGCATGTCAATGCCGCGTGTGAAGATACACGGGGACGCCGGATTGCATTTTAGGGTGACCCAGCAGTTGCGAAAGAGGCCGCTGTCGTTCGGCGCCATGGCCACGGTCTGTTTGAAGTAGCAGCTGCCGAGTGCCGGCACCAGGCCGAGCCGCGTCAGGGTCTGAAAGCCGTTGCAGATGCCGACGACGAGGCGCCCCGAGGTAATGAATTCATTCAACTCGGATCCCATGTGCGCTTTCACGCGGTTGGCGAGGACCGTGCCGGCGCCGAGATGATCGCCGAAGGAAAAGCCGCCGATGAAAGCGACAATATGATACTGCATCAGCTGTCCCGCATCCCGCAGCAGGTCATTCAGATGTATCATGGCGACGTCGACGCCACTGGTCTCAAGGGCGGTCGTCGTCTCGCGTTCGCAGTTCAGGCCGAAGCCGGTGATCACCAGGGCTTTGACGGGGTCAGGCATGGGGGTGTTTGAGTGTTGAGCCACGTGGGTCACGTTTCACGTGCCAATTCGTCAACCGACGGATCACGTGACGCTGAGCGAGGTTCTGTCGCTGCCAGTTTTGGCAGGCAGAAACGTCACTCTTGCCGCCGGAGCCGCATCCGTCTGTGGCGAAAAGCCCGATTACGAATGGATCGATTACGAGTTGCTCCAGCCAGCCTTCAGTCTCCAATTTCGAGTTTCCAATTTCCAGTCCCCACTTTCCCCTTTCATTCGTCATTCCCTCAATCCAGGACTCCGGTGTAGGCTTCACGCAGATCGGCGACGGCGACTTCACTTTCCAACGCACTTTCGTAATAGAAGGTAAGGACCGGATCGTGTTTGACCGTTCCCACCTGTGCATGCGGCAGATCGGCCATTTGTTCTTCAAACACTTGACGCCGGGATTCGGCAATGGTGACGATGAATCGGCTGTTGGATTCTGAAAAGAGTATCTCGTGCACGCTCAGCCGGCCGTCCACCGGTATCCTGGACAGATCGACATCGAGCCCGAGCCGGCCGCCGATCGCCATTTTGGAAAAACCCGCGGCCATTCCGCCGATCGCCGGCGTGTGCACGGAATGGCACAATTCGGCCTCCGTGGCATCGGCAACTGCATCATAGAGCATGCACGCGGAGACGGGTTCGACCGTCGGCACATCCATCCCCGTGTAACCCGCCATGGCATAGTATTCGCTGCCGCCGAGCTCCTTGCGAGTGACGCCCAGCACATACACCAGATCGCCGGACCGTTTAACATCGAGGCTGATGGCCTTCGTCACGTCCGCCATGCGCGCCATGGTGGAGAAGAGCAGGGTAGGGGGGATCGAGATCTTCCTGCCGCCGCGCGTACTGTCGTTTTTCATACTGTCCTTGCCCGAAATGCACGGAACCTGATAGGCCCGGGTGTACTCGTAAAGGGCCTTGTTGGCACGGACAAGCTGGGCGAGTTTGTAGGGGCCGTCCGGCGTTTTCTCGCTCTCCACAGGATCCGGCCAGCAGAAATTGTCCAGACCGGCGATGTGACCGAGCCGGCCGCCGACCGCAATGGTGCGGCGAACGGCGAGATCGATGACCGAGCCGGTCATGTGGTAGGTGTCGATATCGGAGTATCGCGGTAGAATACCGGCAGCCAGAATAACGCCCTCCCGACCCCGTGGGACAGCGGTAAAGACACAGGCGTCCGACGGTACGTCGTTGCCGATCCCGACATACGGTTTGATGATGCTCAAGCCCTTAACCTCGTGGTCATACTGTCGCGCCTTGCGCTCGCCGGAGCAGACGTTCAGCCGCGCCATCATCGCGAGCAGCAGCCCGCCGAGGTCCGCGTCGTCCGCAGCGGGCGGCGGCTCCGGATGGGTGCCGGCAGTCCATTCCGCCTTCAGATGCAGCCGCGGCAGGCCGTTGTGCAGAAAATCTAGGTCCAAAAAGGCGACTGTCCGGTCTTCGTAGATGACGTGAAATTTTCCCGAGTCGTTGAACTCGCCGAGGACGCTGATTTCTACTTCACGTTGTTCCGCCAGGTCGGTAAAGGCATCGATAAAATCCGGCGGTACCGCCATGCTCATCCGTTCCTGGGCTTCGGAGAGAAGGACCTCCCAGGGCTTGAGACCGGTGTATTTGAGGGGCGCCCGGGCCAGATCCAGTTTGCAGCCATTGCTACGCTCGGCCATTTCACCGATACTGCCCGACAGGCCGCCGGCGCCGTTGTCCCATATGTAGCGGTACAGACCGCGGTCGCGCGCCTCGTGCAGGAAGTCGCTCATCTTTTTCTGGGTAATGGGATCGCCAATCTGCACGGCTTGCACCGGCGAGAACTGGTGCAGCTCTTCACTGGAGAATGTGGCGCCGTGAATTCCATCCTTGCCGATGCGTCCGCCCACCATGACAATCAGGTCCCCCGGCCGGATGTCCTTGTCCTGCCCGGGTTGATTGTTCACGGTTGTCGGCAGCAGGCCGACGGTGCCGCAGAAGACCAGGGGCTTGCCCATGAAACGCTCGTCGAAATATTCCCAGCCCAGACCGTAGGGAATGCCGCTCTGGTTGCCGCCTTCAATACAGCCGAGATGGACGCCGTCGCGGATACGTCGCGGGTGCATGATACCGTCGGGAACGTCCGCATTATCGGTAAAGGGTGAGGCCAGACAATAACCCCAGACGTTGACCAGGAGGGTGGCACCAATGCCGGTCGCAAGGGTATCGCGATTAACGCCGACGATGCCCGTCATGGCGCCGCCGTATGGATCGAGGGCCGAGGGGCTGTTGTGGGTCTCGACTTTGTAAACCAGGTGATAATCATCGTTAAAAGCGATGACGCCCGCATTGTCGCTGAACACCGAGACCAGCCAGCCGACTGACTCGCCGATCTCGGCCGTGCTCTTCTTGATGAAGTCGCCGTAACAGCCGTCGATGGTCTCCGTGGCGCCGTCGGCATCGGTGTAGTCGATCACGGCATTGAAAATCTTGTGCTTGCAATGCTCCGACCAGGTCTGGGCCAGCATCTCGACTTCCACATCCGTGGGATTCGGCCCCAGGCCGACGGCTCGCCGATCGGCTGCTTCACCATGACGATGGAAGTGATCCTTGATGGCCAGCATTTCCTCGCGTGAGAGCGCCCACGTGTGCTCATTGCTAAGGTCTACGAGGGCGTCATCGGGAACGTTCAGGTCGAACGTCTGGACACTGGTACCGGCATCGTCGGCGACAACGGGATTATTGAGGGGCAGGCCATCCAGTTTCCAATCGAGCCGGGAGAGGATGACGATGTTGTGAATCAAGGGGTTAGCGATGAGTTTGAAGGCGACATTCTCGACATCCCGGCGTGTGACCTCGACGTTGCTGATCAGATACTCGAGCGAACTGTGAACGCGGTCTTCGGCGGCCAGCGGCCGGCCGAGCACGTCGCGAAACGCAACGCGGAACGTATTGGCGACGTTGTCGGTCACGCCGGGAAGGAAACCGACGATGATGATCCAGTCAAAGGAAACCGTATCGGTTTCGCCGACAATACCCCGTTCAATGACGGGATTGGCGATCGCTTCGACCAGTTCTTTTGATTCCCGGCGGTCGAGATCGGCAAAGATGGAAAAGACATTGCGGCAACGAATGGTATCGACGCTAAGTCCGAGGACCTGGCGGATCTGCGCGCAAAGATTATCACCGCGCACGTCGCGGCGGGCCGATAGCGTCGAGATTTCCAATCGGGTATGCATGAGGGTGCCGAGCGTCGAAAACATTTCCCCCAGGGGGGAATTTGGCCGAATTACGACACGACAAGAAGTCATAGAGACAAGAGAATCGACATCGGTAAAAACGAAGTCACTCGGTAAGAGCCGACATCCGTCAGCCCACGGAAATCCCTGGGAAATCCCACCCACGAGCGGGACTGTTGTAGCTCGTGGCAAGGGTTACAACATTTTGGCTGTCGAGCGAAACGTTTATAATAACCGGTCGGGTTCGGAAATAAACGCCGGGCATTTGAAATAGTCTAAAAAAAACTCATATTATCGCGGAGGTAAGGGGCCGGACGGATTCCACATCGTTTTGTCAATAGTTACCCGCATGGTAACTATTCAGGTGGAAGGTGGACGGTCGCGCCTGAGTTCCAGCGTCTGACGGCAGATTCACAAAGGCCATTTCCGTGAGCAGGCGACGGACGTTGGCCGGATCTTCTCCCTCCACCGTCTATCGCTTGCCGCGCCGTAGTCCCGCATGCGGGATGAGGGCGGGTCCGCCCGCCACTTGAGTAGTTAACCCGCCCGATGGAATGATTCGTCCGGCCGCTTATTGTTAACAGGCCGATCCATGGGATCAAAGCGGACAAAACTTGAGACCAAATTGAACGCGTACGGTCGCGAGGGAAAGCGGCGCGGTACGCGACCATCCGGGTTGGGTGAGAAGGTGATCGGCGGTTGTTTTCAATTCCTCGAGTAAATCGGCCGCGGTACCATGGGGATCGTCTATTTTGCCGACGACACGAAGCTCAATCGGCATGTCGCCGTCAAACGCTTGGAAGTGGATGCGCCCGACAGCAAGCTGACCCACCGCCGCTATCTCGAAGAGGCCCGCGATATCGTCACGCTGGGGCATTATCACATTGTCAGCATTTACGATGTCGGTCAGGACCGGCGCGGTAATTACGTGTCCATTGGGTACATTGCCGGGCCGGACATCCTGCCGAGCGATTCCAACGAGGACCCGCTGCCGCCGGTTACCCTCGGCCAGTATGTTGAGCTCAAGGGCTCGATGCGGCCGAATGCGCCGAAATCGATGATCCTCAAGTTGTGCTGGGCCTTGGACTATGCGCACAACCAGGGCTCATCCATCGCAATGTGAAGCCTTCCAACGTCCTTTTGGATACCAACTTCGAGCCGAAACTCGTTGATTTCGGACTCGCCGGGGTGTCGAAAATAATATGGACGATGGATCTCGTCATCCCGATAGCAACAACCCGATGCGACCGATGATCAAGAAACCAAATTTCGCCTCCCTTGCATTGGCTTTCGCGGCCGCCGCGGCCACCATCGGCGGGGCAGCCGACGAGGCGGCCCCTGGCCTGGCACCCGGAGACGTCGGCGACGGCGGCAGGGTTGTCATTCTGCCGCTGCGGGGGCCGATTGACAAATCCATGCTGTTCTTTTTACGCCGCGGCTTCGAGCGGGCCCGCGATTCGAAGGTAAAGGCGCTGATCCTGGATATGGACACGCCTGGCGGACGCCTGGACATCACCGAGGAGATCATCACGCGGATCCGTGAGTTCGAGATTCCGGTTTACACGTACGTCAATACGC
>CAUZRT010000086.1:0-11062 GCA_963582235.1 Lentisphaeria bacterium | reverse complement strand
GCGATCACGTTCTCGGCCTCGTACACCAACAGATCATTCCCATTGGCGGTGTCCTCCGCTAGTTTCGGATCCCTTGGCAAATGCCGCAGCCCATGCGCGATCGCGTAATCGGCAACCTCATCGCTGTCTGTGTCTACATATATCTCGTCGAATGGCACGGCGCCGTCGCTGAGCTTGCGGAGAAACCACTGGTAGAGTGGCACGCCGCAGAAGGAACGGAAATTCTTCGAGCGAACCCGTTTGCTGGTCTGCTTGACCGGGATAAAGGCGACCGTCTTCATGATAACATCCCGGCCCCGCCGATCATCGCGGATCGACCCGATACAGTTGGCAACATGTTGAGTACGAGACTCATGCGCGCCCCACCCTGTCGGCGCCGTCGGTTTCTTGCGTCGGCTCTTCCGCCCACCGTTCATTGTAGCGGCGGGTAACGTCCTGTACGGCGTCCCGCCAATTCATGCCTTCATCGAGTCTGTTGACCAACCAATGAATGTAGAGAGCGATGCGTTCGGCAGCACGCCCATCGCGGTATGGGTCAATCGCATCGATGACCGGGCTCCAGTCGCCGAACCCCGGGACAGCCGTAGGCGACGCGCGGTGCCTCTCAACGGCCTCCTTCAGGTTCTCCCAGGTCTCAAAGATGACCGAGTCCTGCGCCCACTCATAATACGGATGACCCGCCAGCGGCGGATGCGCGAGCAACAGCGAGGGAACCCCTGCGAGTCGGGCCTCCAGCGATGCCGTGGCCCCGGCCAGCAGTCCGATCGCAACATCACTTGCAAGCGCCGCCTCGCTCGGAAAAATCGTCGTCGCCACCTGGTTTCCGGCTGTCAGAAAAAGACAACGCCCGGTTCTCACGGCGTTGTCCAGCAGCGGCTTTAAAGGTGCGACACGGGCGAAAAAGGCCGACGCTTTTTTTGGTTTTAGAATCAATCCGAGCGTCGAATCCGACAGCAGCCAGCGAAACAGAAACTCGTAATCACGCATTGCGTCTTCATGATTCAAGATTGCATACAGGCCGTCGGACCAGCCCTCATCGAAGTAGCAGAGGATGTACACGGCCCCCTTGCCCGTCAACTGCTTGCGCCAGCGTTGGGCTCGGTCCCGGACAAAGTCGAACGCATTATCGAAAACATAACCGGTGGGAACGCGGACACCCAAAGAGGTCTCCTCCGGAGCGAAGCAGTTCGACCGCCGTTGCGAAAAGACGAATTGAACATTCACCGGTGTCCAGACGGCAACGTCAATCGGTATGGCCATGTTCGAGCTTTGATACGCCACCTTAACGCCGTTGAGATCGTTCAAAGCGACGGTTTGAGCGACATCTTCGGGGCTGCCGCTCAAATTGTCAATGAGCACGTGAACGTCATTCGCATCGAAGAAATCACGCCAGAAGGCGAACTGGGCCGCGAAGTACAGAAATCGGCCCACTAGAAACAGGGAATCAGTGCGGCTGAACGTCCCGCTCGTCAGCCATGCCGCCAGCAGTTGACGGGAGATGCGTGATTGTATCGCATTCTTCTTCGGCGTGGGCATCCACAAAGGGACCTTGTTTGTCAGGCGAGCCTGCTCGTGAAGGGCGATACACTCTATGCCTGCTGCCCGCAGTTCGGTGAGAGTCCCATCGCTCACGGGTGTATCGACACGACTGAAATACGTGAGAATATCCGGACGGGCGCCCTTTAGCGCGGGCAGCCAGAACAGGTCTGAGCGCTCGCCGTGATCGAGACTCGGCGGCCGCCCCGTTCCGGCGACCGCAATCCGGCTCCGCCGCCCGCAGGCGGTCTGCACGGGATTTGCAGCCGTTGCTGCCGCTTGCCCGCCGCGGCATGCAAATGCGACTGGCTTGCGTAACGGGATCTTCGGAAGCTTCACGGCGATTCTGAGGAGTTCCTTGCCGATTGCCGACAGTGCCGCAGTCGGTCTGCTGTAACCGGCAAGTCGGATGCCGTTGGTTGCGGCAAAGGAGCGCAGATACGGAAAGAAAACGGTGCGCGGCACCAGCAGCGTTACCGGCCGATGCATCTCATAAAACCGTGTCCGGATGAGCCAGTTCACGATGCAGATTTTCAACGAAGGACGCGTCATCCAGCTTTCCAGGGTCTTCATAATGTAAAGTTGAAGCTGCGCCTTCGGCCAGATCTTTCCGGCTCTGCAGAGCAACGGATGCTTTTCGAGGACGTCGTCCTGTATCTGCCGCAGAATGCGGGGCAGGTAATACACTGCGTTCCAGATCGTCGCTGAATTACCATCCGCGGTTACCACATCCGCGGCTGAAAACATGGTCCTTTCCGGACGCGCATGCAGAATCGAAAGGCCGGCCAACCAATCGGCCAGCCGCCGCGCCCGTGGTGTGATCGAGTTCAATACGATGATCGCCTGATGACGGCGGTGAAAAAATGCCAACCGTAAGAGGACCGGGACATTAAGGTTTTCCACAAATATTATGGTATGACGCCTCAACGGGTTCTGTCTCTTAGTCGCCCGACTTCCGCGGTCACGAGACGCGATGCCGCAATTCCCAGCTATCTCCCTTCTTTCGCCAGAGATGCGGCGACCGACAGCTGTCGCAGAGATGGAAGAAATGGTCGGCTTCCATGCCGATGTGATCGAGAACCTCCTTCACATAACGTTCGGGTACTTCGCCGTCGAAGCGACGCACCAGGGCGATGCCCTCTTCTCGTGTGAGATGATTATTCCGGATTTCCTGAGACGCCTCATAACTGGCCCGCCCGATGCCGAATTTGATGTACGTCGTGTAGAAGTGAAGATCGTCAATCTTATCATCAATGCTGTTATACTTGCTGTAGGTGCCCTCCGAGCGGAACGGCCGAGCCCTGAATCCCGTATGTTCGACAGCGTAATAGTATGCCTCTTGGGGAACCCACTTTAGATAATAGCCGAGATACTGAACTTCGATCCGCGATTGTTCGAGTTCCCGATGATCGGCCGGGAGGTAAACCGCAAGATCGTTCAATTCGAGATCGTACTTCTCGAGGAGTTTCGGCACCGCAACACCCGCGAGATGAACATGTTCCAGGTCCTCCATGGCATAATAGGAAGCATCTCGCAGCGAGGTCGCAGTTTCAGCAATCGGGCTCCCATATTCGGCTTCCGGCTCGCCATAGAATACCAACGGCAGATCGTGCTTTATAGCAATCTTTGGTATCAGGTTTTTTTGACCGAGGATGAAAGTCTGAAACGGATGCAGCAGATTCTCTATCGCCAATTTAGTTAGTAGCCGATGAACCCGTCCGTTCGGATTGATCGTCACATTATCAAAGCCGCCGATGTTAATCCAGTCTCGAAAGTTCGCATAGCCGTAATCAGTGTACAGAATAGGCGGCCAGGTGACCGTCAGCGGATGCATTCCGTACTTGTACTTGAGAACATGAGCGGCGTAGGCGCTGTCTTTTCCGCCACTGCCAGGAACAAGACAGTCGTACCTCCCGTCATTCCGTCGATGCTTGTCCAGGAGTCGGCACAACTCCTCTTCGCGTGCGTTCCAGTCGATCTGTTTTTTCCTATCCGCGTAACGGCAGGCATCACATACGTCGTCGGCGTCTATATGGAGCGTGGGGGTAATCCGATTGCGGGTGTGCTTGAACTCCGGGTAGGAGCTGGGCCGTTGATTCGACATCACACAACGTTGGCAAAAAACCACGTCTTGCGGGAGGCCGAGAAAGGTGTCGTGGGAGTCGGTCATCGCGTTGATCCGAATTTTCTCAATCTTGCGGGACGATGGCCGTCAGGGATGTCGCCAGGCTCTCGTAGATCCGCAACCCCGCCGGACCGCTCCGTTCCGGATGGAACTGGCAGGCGAATATGTTCGCATGTTGGAGGGCCGCGCAAAACTCAGCGCCGCCGTAAGTGGTTACTGCCAGTGTCATTCTCGCGTCCTCGGGAACGACGTGGTAGGAATGAACGAAGTACAGGAAGGCATCATCCGGGACGCCGGAGAGCGGGGCGTTCCCCCAGTCACCGGCGACACGGATGCCTTCTGATTCAGGTTGCCGCTGATCACGGGTTTTCTTGATTCGGTTCCATCCCACATGGGGAATCTTGACAGCGCTGTCCGCGCCGATCGTTTCGCGGAGTCCGACGACCACTCCGGGAATGATGCCGAGCCCACGATGCTCACCAAACTCGGTACTACCGTCCATGAGCAATTGAAACCCGAGGCAGATCCCAAGCAACGGCGTCGGCGATGCAGCGATATCTTTCAGCGGCCCGATCAGATCCAGCTGCCGCAGCGTGTCCATGGCATCCCCAAAAGCGCCGACCCCCGGCAGAACCACTGCGTCTGCCGCTTGTAGTTGCCGCGATTTTGACGTGATGTCAGCGGTCAGCCCGAAGTGCTCACACGCACGCTTGACACTGTACAGGTTGCCCATTCCGAAATCGACGATCGCAATCCTTGGCCGATCCGTATCAGTGCTTTGCATATGCCTCCGTGTCCATTCGGCAATTAATTCCGTTGGCCAGAAGTTCGCGTTTCAATGCCCGAATACTCGTGGCTTCAACCATGGAGAAGCCGGCGCGGTCGCCTGCCGCCACCTGCTGCAAATACTCGACGTTACCTTCGCCGGTAAACCCCTTCAGACTGCCGTTTTGTCGAATGCAGTCATAATGGAAAACGGATGCGGCGCTGACCGCATCGGCCTTGCCGCTCTTGATCACCTGGGCGATATCCGCCGGCTGGCCGGCCCCGCCGCAAGCTATTACCGGGATTGCGGCTGATTCGGAGATCCGCCGGGTCAATTCCACATCGTACCCCGATCCCGTCCCCTCGCGGTCAATCGAGGTTATCATGATCTCGCCGGCACCTAATCGTTCGACCTCTCGCGCCCATTGGAAAACATCGCGTCCGCTCTCCATGCGACCGTTGTCCGTATACGCCTCGTACGAGCCATCCGGTTGCCGTGCTGCTTCGATTGATACGAGTACGGTCGAAGATCCGAAATGCCGGGCAGCCTGTGCGACCAAATCCGGATTGTTTATTGCCGCTGTATTCAGGGAAACCTTGTCGGCTCCCGCCCGCAGGACATCACGAATGTCGTCCAGCGACCGCAGACCGCCGCCAACGGTCAGCGGCACAAAGATCTCACGCGACGTCTGTGCGATGAAGTCTTTGAGACTGTTGCGGCCGTATAGACTCGCCACGACGTCCATGTAAATCAACTCGTCGGCACCACTTTCGCAGAAGTATCGTGCGAAGACATCGGGGCGGCCCAACACGCGAAGCCCTTCCAGATGGATGCCCTTGACCAGATTGGGCCCCTTGATATCTATACGTGGAATTATTCGAACGAATGCCATTATACGGGTGCCGAATCCACAGGTTGCTGGCAGCGCACAAGCGTCTCGAAGTACTCCTCCCACTGCCCAGTGTCCAGACGGGCCGCCGCCGGCAGCGGGTAAACACTCGTTCGGCCGCCTGCTTCAATGGTCTCGCGGATGAGGTCGGTTGTGTGGTAGACTCTATCCCTGGGAATTGAGTCGATCACCCGTTTATTTAGGACATACACACCGGTGTTGACTAGGTAGTTGTGCGACGGCTTCTCAATGACCCGGTCGATCTGTCCCGCGTCGTTGAGCTCGACAACGCCGTAAGGAATCGTGAAATCCCGGACCGTGCAGACCATCGTGATCTCGTTACGATTCTCACGATGAAAGCGGTAGATGCCGGCGAAATCGGCATCGAGGATCGTGTCGCAGTTGCTGAGAATGAAGTCGTCGGAAATAGAATCGAGTGGAACCTTGCTGATGCCGCCGCAGGTTCCAAGGAAGCCCCCCTCATCGATAAAATTGATGGCGTACGGCGTCTTGATGTTCTCGAAATATGAGAGAATCATGCCCTTTTTGTGGTTAATGATCACGTGAAACCTCTCCGTGCCGAGGGCATGGAAACCGTCCATGATTTCTTCCAATACAGTTCGCTCGCCTAATGGCAGCAGGGGTTTTGGCAGAATGTTCGTAAACGGCCGCATCCGGCTGCCGACGCCCCCGGCCATGATGACGGTATGTACATCACGCAACGGCGCCGTCCGATCTCGTTTACCATCGTTAAAAATGTGCGACCAGATGACCGCGTCGCACAACTTGCCTTCGGCATTGACAACCGGGAATTCCAATATTTCTTTCTCCAGGGAAAGCTTTCGGACCTCATCCACACTGAATCCCGGGGCGAGCGTCAGGGGCCGTCGATTATAGACGTTTTCGATTGTCACATCGATCATCCCGCCACTATTGACAATCCATCGGCGCACATCGCCTGCCGATAGAATTCCAAGCAGGCCCAGTGATCCGTCGGTGACAAACAGCACGCGATAACCTGCCTCGTTCATCCGTTTCATCGCCTCGATCAACGGCGTCGCGGGTGCAACGCAGAAAGTCTTCAGTTGCTCCGAATCCATCATATTACATTTCCTGCTCCGGACCGGCCGGGTCCCGGATCCGTGCCGGAACACCGACTGCAACGACGTTTCCCGGGAGGTTGTCGACCACGGCAGCCGCGGCGCCGACGGTTGTTCCAGGTCCAATCCGGATGTTTTGAATTACTGTCGTGCCGGCGCCGATAAACGTCTGCTCACCAACAATCACACCGCCGCAGAGCCGGGCACCCGGCCCCAGACAGGAATTGTCGCCGATCGTGCAGTCGTGTTCGGCTAGCGCACCGGCATTAATGATGACGTTGCACCCAATCCGCGCACGGGGCTGTATAACGGCCCCGGCAAATATCTGGGTGCCCGATCCGATTTCTGCGGAGGCCGCAACCACGGCGCACGGATGAATCAATACCGGTGCGGCGTACCCGAGACTGCGGATATGTGCGAATACCTCGGCGCGGCGGCGGCAACCTTCTGACCGAGTGGCGCCGATTCCGATGTACGCAGTGTCGCACGCTGCGCTCAACGACTCGAGAAGCTTGTCCGTACCAAGAATCGGCACTCCGAGAACCTCCGTTCCCACGGCGCCCGGCGCCCGATCTACGATGCCACGAATCGGGACCGGCCGCGTCGCTGCTTTCAACGCGTCGATGACTAACGCCGCATGACCGCCGCTGCCGATGATCAGTGCCTGCCTCACACCGTCGCCCCGGCAGCAAATTCTTCCACCGCGCCGACAACGCGGTCGACCTCACTTTCCGACATTCCGGATTGACACGGCAGACAGAAGGTATGCTCATGGAAATACTCGGAATTCTCGAGATCGGTTCCGGGGTAGCCGGTGTACATAGGCAACTCATGCGCCAGCGACCACATGGGCCGTGTCTGGATGCCGGCTGCTTCCATGCTCTTGATAAACCGCTGTTTCTCCGATGAATCTATTTGCAGCAGCGCCAGCCAGCAATTGCTGGTGACAGGCGGCTGCGGGCGCAGCAGGCGGACAGTGCCTAGGCGCGAAAAGGCATCTGCGTATCGGTCGAATACAGCGCGTTTGCGAGCAAGCATCTCATCCAAATGCTCGAGCTGAGCGACACCGATTGCTGCCTGGATATTCGTCATTCGATAATTGTAACCGATCTCGTCGTGAACATAGTTGAATGGATCGGTCTTTGCCTGCGTCGAGAGGTGAGCAGCGCGGGCCGCTTTCCGCTCGTCCGCCGTCACCAACATACCGCCACCGCCCGTCGAAAGTACCTTGTTGCCGTTGAAACTGAAGCATCCGCAGTCCCCCACAACACCCGCATGGCTCCGTCCGAAACGGCAGCCGACAGCCTCGGCCGCATCCTCGATGAGAGACAAGCCGTAGCATCGTGCCAACTCCGACAATGCCGCCAGGTCACAGACGCTGCCGTACAAGTGCACCGCGATAATCGCGCGGATATAACGGCCTGTGATGCGATTGCGAAGCCCGCTTTCATCCGTTTCACAGTTTGCTTCGATATATGTTGATATCGACTGCGGCGAAATCCCGATTGTGTCCGAGTCCACGTCGACGAAGACCGGGTGGGCGCCGGCGTAGCGAACCACGTTCACCGGCGCCACGAATGTCAGGGACGGAACAAAAACGTCGGTGCCGGCATCGACACCGCCGAGCAGCAGAGCCAAATGCAGAGCGGCGGTGCCGTTCATGACGGCGACCGCGTGGGGTGTGCCCACATAGGCGGCGAATTCCTTCTCGAATCGGGCAACGTAGTCTCCGACCGAAGAAATCCAGTTACTGCGGATGCAATCGACCACGTATTCCTCTTCCCGCCCCGTCAAATGGGGAACTGACAGTGGTATGTACTGATCACGCATGCTCTGCCGCCGCTCCCGTGAGATGCAGATCCGTCTGATACCACAAGCAGGTTGTCTCCAGCCCTTCTGCCAACGTCGTGTTCGGTTTCCATCCCGTCAATTTCCGGATGCGGCTGACGTCCGGGCATCGTCGCGCGACCGACCCGACCGGCGCCGGCGCCGGTATCCTCTCGGGATTGTGGCCCATGCGTGAAAGAACCATCTCGTAAAGATCGGCAATACCCGTTTCCTCGCCCGTTCCGATGTGGATGATTTCGTTTGACACGTTATCCATGACAGTACGCATTCCCGCGACAGCGTCATCGACGTAACAGAATGCACGAGTCTGATCATGCCCATAGACGCGCATGGGGTCCTCCTTTTCGACGGTGCGTCTGATGACTTCAGGAATCACGTGTGCATATCCCATCCGCGGTCCATAGACGTTGTGAAGCCGGACGATCACGTATCCGATTCCGCTTAACGGGCAACCGTGTATGATCATCTGTTCGCCCACAATCTTGCTGGCGGCGTACGTGGTGCGGGGATTGGTGACGTCGTCGATGACCACGGGCACGCGCTCGTCTGTCGGGATCTCGATCGTCTCGAGTGCGTAACCGCCGGCGTACACTTCCGATGTGGAGGCAAACAGCAGCTTGCGACAGGCCCAGCGCCGTGCAAATTCGACAACGTTCAGCGTCGAGCGAATGTTATTGCACAGCACGTCATACGGTTGTGACATGCAACGTGCGACCCCGACCATGGCCGCCAGATGGTATATGTAATCGAACGGACCCGGCAGCGCAGCGAGCGCGTTGCTGTCACAGAGATCGACGGCAACGAAGGTGACGTTCGGACAGCGGCACAACTCGCGAAATGTGTCGTCGTCGTGACCACGCCGGAAATCGTCCGTGACGGCAATTTCGACATCAGGGTCGGCGGCCAGCGCCAGCCCCAGTCGGCAACCGATGAATCCGGCGCCGCCGGTTATAAGCACACGCGTACTCATGAATTCACGGCTTGTTGTATGTCATTAAAGGATTTGATGACAAGGCGGTCGTCCAGTGTGACGGTCCGGATTGTCTCCACAATTCGCTTAGCTGCGTGACCATCGCCGTAGGGATTTCGCAGCTCTTTTAGGAAAACTCTGAAGCTCGAGTCCAGGGCGTGTCGGATACCGCCGGTTATGTCCTCCCTGGCATACCCCACATCGATCACGTTGTCCGGCCGGATTCTACCGTGCTGGCGCCTGCCGATATTGACGACAGGCAGTCGAAACGATGCCGCTTCGATGATGCCGCTCGACGAATTGCCCACCATAACCGCCGCATGCTGCATCATAGCGAGATAGGCCGTTGGCCCGAAATTATCGATTACACGATCGTCGGCGCGTTCGCCGGCAAACGACCGCACTTTGTTAATGATGAGGCGCCCGGCCGTATCGGCATTCGGCAACGTAAAGACCGTCGGCCGATCGATCTGCTTCAAAGCAGCCAGCAGTTCCCCACAGTAATATTCCGTGCGCTCATACTCGAGCGTAACGGGGTGAAACGTGACGAGCAGCGGCGCCGGTTCCAGAACAAGGCCGAACCGGCGAGCGAGTTCGTCTTTCCCGGGGAGAACGGATGTGCGGATTCTGTCCAGAGTCGGTGAACCGGTAACCGCGACCCGCCATGATTCTTCGCCGAGTTGAATGATCCGCCGGCCATACGTTTCCGTCGCCACGAAATGGAGATGGCTGAGTTTCGTCAGACTGTGACGCAGGGCATCGTCGAACGCGCCCTCCGTGATTTCACCGCCATGAATATGGGCGACGGGAATCTTGAACGGCAATGCCGCCAGACCGGCGGCGTGCATTTCGAAGCGATCGCCCAGTACCAGCAGCAGATCCGGCTTCTGCCGCTGAAAGACCTGCGCGAATCCGATTTGCCCCAGGCCCATCGCCTTGCTGATGCTGGCAGGCGTGTCGCTGGACAACAGGGTATCGATTCGTTCATGGACGCGAAAGCCATCGGTTTCGATTTCGGTTATGGTCAAACCGAATTCCGGCGCTAGGTGCATACCGGTCGCGTAGATCAGGAGGTCCAGATCTGGCGCTGCGTCGATTGCGTTCAGGACGGGTAGATAAATGCCGTAATCGGAGCGGGCCGCGGTAACGATGCCAATCCGCCTCATGTCAACTGCTCCCATTGCAGCAGGGTGTCGGCAGGCAAAGGCTGTGTCAGTCGCCGTCCGACAACCTGCTCCAGAGCGGCCGGCGGTATGCCCGTACCGGGTCGCTTGCAGGCGATGTCCTCGGCAAGCAGGGTATGGCCGGAAGCCAGATCTCGGAAAGCTGCCAGACTCTTACGGGCCATGGCAGCCGTGGCGGCTTCACTCGCCGCCGGCTGCTTGCGTCCGTCTCCCATTGCCGCCTCGACGTCACGGATGCAGCTCACCAGCTGCGTCAGCTCACCGGGTTCCAGCGAGGCTGCCTGATCGGCCCCCGGCAGGCCGCGATCCAATGTGAAGTGCTTCTCGATTACGGCAGCACCTAGGGCAACCGCGGCAATCGCTATATGGATCCCCAGTGTATGATCCGATAAGCCCACCGGCACACCGAACTCCTGCGCCAGCGTCGCCAGTACCCGCAGATTTACATTGCCGGCGTCGGCCGGATAATTGCTTACACAATGCAGAAGAACAACGCGCTCCGCCATGCCGGCATTCAAAAAAATCGTCATCGCCGTGTCGACCTCAGCCATTGTCGCCATGCCCGTGGACATGATGGCCGGCCGGCCCTTTGCCGCCAGGTGTCGCAGGTACAGCAGGTTGGTAATCTCGCCGGATGGAATCTT
>CAUZRT010000085.1:0-11073 GCA_963582235.1 Lentisphaeria bacterium | reverse complement strand
GTGACCAGCTCGGTATCAAAGAGCATGCGGCTTTCGAAGGCCTGATCGTGCAGCATGCGCTGACAGAATCCGTGGATAGTGAAGACGGCGGCTTCGTCGAAGTTCTGAAGTTCGATACGCAGGCGTACCGCGGTATCGGCTCGCGCCGCGGCGTCGTGCCCAGCGACCAGTTGCGTGAGCAGCGGCTGGTCGCTGTGACCGGCCTCGAAGGCGGCGACGGCGTCACGCATCCCCGTCCGGAGCCGGCGGCGAAGTTCCTCTGTTGCCGGGACCGTGAAGGTGACCACGAGGATCTGATCAACCGAGAGTCCCTGCTCGATCAGCATTCGCAGATACAGACCGACAATGGTGTAGGTCTTGCCGGTACCGGCGCTGGCCTCGATGAGGTTGGTGCCGGTGAGCGGCGAATGGATGGGATCGAAAGGGAGCATTGCAGATTGCGGATTGCGGACCGACTTCGCTCGGGTAGCTACGTCGGTTTCCGCCAGAGGCGGACGTGAGTCCCGTTGGGACGGGATAACTTCCCTCACGGGATCAGCCTGTGGCTGAAAAATTGCGGATTGGGAACAGAATCTCGACCGACCCGCTCAACCAACGTCGAGACATGCCTGTTTGACGGCCATCAGGTTTGCTGTCGGCGTCCCGAACGGCACCACGGCTGAGCCAGCTATAAAGCCGCCATAGCTCTGACCCTCCTGAACGATTCGAACGGCCGCCTCATAGATCTGTTCCGGATCGGACCTTTCAATGAAGACGGGGTCCATGTTACGGCGCACGGCCCGATCTTCGGCGCGGCACTTGTCCAGCCAACTCGACCAATCCGCGGTGAAATCGCACAGCAGGTTGTTGGCGCCGGTCGAGAGCAGGACGTCAACGAGGCGCGTTGTGTTGCCGCCGATGATCAGCGGCACATGTTCAACGCCCTGCTCATGGAAATAACTGATTAGATCACGCATCACCGGCGCAACGTAATCTGCATACATCTTCGGCGACAACAGATCCGGAGATGCCTGGGAATCAAACATGATGACGTCCGCGCCCACGTCGATGTATGCCTGACCGAAGTCTTTTATGATCTGTCCGGAATAAGCGAGCAATTCATGGACAAACTTCGGATCATCCAGAGTTGCCAGAAACAGAGCCTCTGCACCCATCAGGCTTATGGCCAGTGAAAACAGCCCGGACACAGCGCCGCGGACACAGACATCGCGGCCCAGCTCGGAGACGACACGCCGTGCCACTTCGATGTTAGATCGGCATGCGGCCATCGGACGCCGGGCTCGGGATCGGACGGTTGCCGAAATCGGCGCCAAGTTTGACGACATGATTACCGGGACTGATGCCAGGGATGCTCGTGTCATCGCCCTCGTAGAACGTGACCGAACAACCCGCGGCTTCGGCTTCGAGGTTGTATACGTCGATGCCGATAGTCAATGCGTCCGGCCCCAACTGTTCGAACTCAGAGAAAACGGCTTTCGTGAACAGGTCCGTGTCGCGCGAAACATTTGATGGGGTGTCACCGATAAACCACGCCTTGTGCTCATACACCGCGGGCATGTACAAGGGTACCGAGCCCGGATTGCTGCACCGCAGGACTGACCCAACCGTTGACCGCGTCGCTCGGTGGCTTGCCAGGCTTGCATCCATTGGCATTTGGTGTTCTCCGGCGGTGATTCAGCAATTGTTGATTAGACACCGATAGGCAGCGTTGCGTGTCTCTCGGAGGTGTCGATTTCCTGGATGACAGCCGGCGGCAGTTCCGCAACCGGGCGGATAAATATGGACCTTTGCAACGCGTCTGTCAACGCGAACTAATTCTTCCCGGGCTCCGTTCTCTATCAAACGCTTGGCCACGGCGCGCGCATTATGCGGGTATCGTGTGGCCGAGGGCGGTGAGATGATTCAGAGGGCTTCGAAATCGGTTGCGGTGTCCGCGGTTGCACGGCCATAACGCGCCGCTCGTGCAATTGTCACAAGGGCCGTGTTCGCCCCCCCGTAAGCGCTAACTTTCGGCCACGGCGGACGTGAGTCCCGTTGGGACGCAACAATGTCCCTCACGGGATCAGCCTCGCGTCGCGGGGCTGAAATCTCAACTGTCCGGAGTGATTCCAAATGTGGCCGCCACCCCGTGGCAGAAATCGGTATTTCTCGACAGTTCCGATTACCGCGATACAGTCGCGGGCCACTTTTCGCCGCCGACGTCGTAAAATACCCGAAGATGCCGAATTCCGGATCATTCGATGGTTCCATGCTCGAAGGTGGGCGCGTAGATGTCGCGGGCGATGGTGCCAAATTCACCGGGGAAGGAACCGACGGCGCGAAAGCACAGCTCGATGTACGGATCACCGCCCTCCCCTGCCGGACCGCCGAAATCCTTATCCTCCCACTGGCGCCGGGCCAGTTCGATGGGGCCGGCCTTTGATGACTTCAGACCCAGTGCGGACTCCGCAAAGGCCAGGGAGGATCGGGGGAAGAAGGGCAAGGGCCGCTGCAGCCCGTCCCAGTAATAGTCGAGAAGTCGGGCGAGGCAGTCGCGGGCGCCATCGACGGGTTTGAAGCGCAGGATCTTGTCACTGGCGACATGGACGCTGGTCGCGGGGTGGGCGCTGCCGCCGACGATGTTGAACAGCAGATGATGAATCCAGAGCCGCAGCCTGTCCGCCGGCTTTAAGGCGGCGCAGCGCCAGGCGAGCAGGCGGCCGGGAAAGATGCCGTCGATCTGCCCGGAGATCCGGAACCCGGCAATGTCGAGATCGACCCCAAGCGGTGCCAACGGCGCCGACTCGCGCTCCGCCTGCAGGCGCTCGGTATAAGCTTCCACATCCGCGGCAAGCCCTTTGAGGACGCCGGCACCGACATTCGCGTGGGGCAGGCGGCCACTGCCGCGCAAGGCCGACTCGAAGCAGGCAACATGGACGCCGCCAAGCTGCTTCTCCGTCAGTTGCCCCATCATGTCATAACGATCGAGGGCATCGAGCAGAAAGGGCTCGCGTTCATCGACAACGACGTCATGGGACTCGAGATCGATGCCGAGACGGTGGCGAACGAGATACTCCGCGGGATTGCGAAAGAACCGGCACAGTTGCTGAACGTCGACGTTTCGCCACTCCGCCTCAGGTTCGGGCAGCGTCGTCACCAGGAATCCGGGATCATGGGGCTCCGGAGCGGCGACGTGACCACCGGCCCGGCAGCATTCGGCAGAGTAACTGAACAACGGCCCCGCCGTAGTGAAGTAGGCCGGACTGAACGGCTGCAGACGATGTTCGACCAAGACGTGGGCGCCAATTTTGTTGTCGTGCCCGGGCAGCTGGAAACCGGCAGTGATGCAGTCGAGAAGTTCACTGACCAGCACTGATGGGGGTATGCGGCTGTTGTCGCGGATGCTCTGTCCGACGTAACTGATGTACAGCTGGCTGCGGGCCGACAGCACGGCTTCGAGAAACAGATAGCGGTCATCGTCGCGGCACGAGCGATCGCCGGGCCGCGGTGACCGCCCGATCAGATCGAAGCTCAACGACCGTTCGTACCGCGGATAGGCACGATCGTCCATGCCGATCAGGCATACGACTTTGAAGGGAATACTGCGCATCGGCACCATGGCGCCGAAGGTGATGCCGCCGGTGATGAAGCCATGGCCGTAGTCGACCGTGGCCAGCAAGCCCTTGAGAAACGACCGGATAACATCGAGGCTGACAGCTTCCCTGAGACCGGTGAGGTGCATATCTGAAGAAAGCCCATTGAGGGCGCCGCGCAAGACTTGGATCTCGGCTTCGGTGTCGTCGTCGACGGCGAACATGACGTCGATCAAGCCATTCAACTCGCGTGCCCACTGGTCGAGGGGGCGGGGCTTCCGGAGCCGTTTCAATTTTTTGAAGAGTTGGTCGACGAACTCCACAAATCGGCCGAGGGTCTCACTCTCGTCGACGCCTTCAATGTTGTCGAACGGCAGGATTTCCGCTGCCGGCAGCACATGCTCACCCTCGCCGGTCATGGCGTAACCGAGCAGCAACCGGTCAAGCCCGTGGCGCCAGGTGTTTTCCCGGGTCCCGGGCAGGTCAATGTTGCAACGGTCGTCGCTGTCCTCGCCCCAATGAATCCGGGTTTCCGTCACCCAGTGGCGGACAGTGTCCGTTTCATCCGGGGTCAGCCCGAAGCGGCGGCGCACCGGAACGGCATCGAGAAAATCGAGGACAGCCGCGGACCCGCGACGTGAATCCGCCAACTCGAGAATCGTCAGGAATGCGTCGAGCGTCTCACTCTCGCTGCGCATGACACGATCGGCGACGGCGTAGGGAATGTGCAGATCCGTGCGGATGGGGCGGTCGAAAACGGCGTCAATGAAGGGCGCATACGTGCCGATATCAGGCGTCATGACGATGACATCACGCGGCGCCAGTTCGGGATCGTTTTGAAACATTTCAAGGAGGTTGTCATGGAGGACTTCGATCTCGCGCATAGGGCTGTGACATGAGTGAACGCGAATGGAGCAATCGCCAACGGCGATCGTGGTCTTGACGTTGTCGGCGCCGCGATCCCGCAGCTTGAGAATGTCACTCTGTATGGCATCCAGCATGTGCGCCTCACCCGGATCGCACCACATCGGCGTTTCGGGGATGTCGTGGTCGACGTTGACCATGTCGAGGAACTCGCGACCGAGCCGTCCCATGGCAGCGAGCAGGGGGTTGCCCTTTTCCATATGGAGAGTCTCCGCATCGGTGGCGGTGCCGGCCTGGCGGATGATGTGCCGCTGCTCACGGTTCGAGACGATATCAGACCACCATTCCCGGCATGGATTCATGATAAACAGATTGATCTGAATAAGGTCCGCCATGCTGCTGAGGATGCGCAAGTAGAAGGGCGGCAACGACGAGATCCCGAACACCGCGACACGCGAAGGCAATGAGTCGACGCGCAATTGCGCCCCCGTGACATTGTCGAGAAAACGAGTCAGCATGCCGGGCGGATGCAGATATTTGCCCTCTGGATTCAAGGCCCGCCAAAGTGTCGATTGCCACTGGTCATTGGCACCCTGTTCCCAGGCGAGGATGGTGTCGGGTCGGTAAATGAGGTATTGATCGAAGGTATGCGCCAGGCGACAGGCCAGTTGGAAGCGTTTGAGTCCGTTGTTATCGCCGTCGAGATAGCGCCGAATGTCGCCGAATTCGGGTTTGGTGATCAGAGCCGGCAGGCAGGACATGATCCGCCATGCCATGACCGTCGGTTCGAAGAACGAGTCATGTTCACCTTCCGAATCGGGAACGAGACGTCGGTAGATGTCGTAAATGAAGGCCCGCGGAAAGGGAAACTTTATGTTGGCGCAAATCCCATGCAGCCGCGCCAACTCGAGGGCGATCCACCGTTCCATTCCTTTGCTTTGAACAACGATGGTCTCCGGCTGGAACGGATTGTCCAGAGGGGCCGCAAGGGTATCGGCCAATTGCGCGACGAGAACCTCCATACGATTGCTGGTGTAGAGATGCATGGGTGGGAATTGGGGATGGTTAATGCGAACGTCCGTGATGTCTCAAGTTTCTCGGGAGCGTCGGAACCGCACGTTGCGCGGGCGGCTTTTTTGGGACAGAAATCCTGCCGTACGGGAGGACCGAACCGAATGCCCCCCAACTTAAACGTCGAAAATTAACATCCGCGCTGCCGCTACTCGTAATCGACCGATCCGTAATCGATCCATTCGTCTTCGGCGGCATAGACAGGCGCACTGATATTGGGAAGACGGTCGTCGAGGCCGCCGCCCCTCCAGAGGCGCTGGCCTGGACGGCCGGTGATTGGAGGGCCGATGTCCACAGCGGCCGCTACGAATGACAAGGCACGAAGGGCAGCGATCGCAGGACGGACGCAACGCGACCACCGAGCGAAGCCGACACCGGATGTCGACCATCGACCGCAACCTCTTCACCAAACCATCGCCTCGAGCGAACGAGCGATTACGCGGGACCGATTACGAGTGTACGCGGACCGCGGCTTAAGTTGGGGGGCATTGGGACCGGACCCGCCCCTTGGAGGGCCATCCGTCAGTTGACGGATGGCCCTCCAAGGGGATAACTGCAATCTGCCGGTCCCCAAACACCTAAAACCCAAAACCGAGTTTCCCGGGAGCGCCGGGACCGTGCTGACGAATATTCCAATCGCGCGAGTCGTCAAACGAGAACAATGTCGGCGTGGCGACAACGTGCATTGAAATCGGTAACTGAAAACGGTATTTTACCCTATAATATCGGTAATTCTCTCGGGAACCCTGCTTCCCGGGACGTTGTCCATATTTACACGACGGTCGGAAAATAGCAATAGACCGATATCAAATCAACACGGACCGAAACTCCCAAAGGAGGTGGCGCAAAAGCGACGATCAAGGAGACCGATACCGAGACTTTTCGCCGGGATTCATAAATCCCCGGGCAAACCGACCCAGTTTTCAGAATAAAAATGAATATAGCAAACTGGTTTGTGCGGCGTATGTATGTACCGCCGCAACGAATCGCTGCGAAACAGGATAACGATTGAAAATGAAAAAGCTGCTGGCGACAATTCTTTTCGGCATGCTGCTGCTGTCGAATTTCAGCCGGGCCGCCTTCGATTCGCTGAAGAAGGGTGCGGAGCTGGGTAAATGGACGATGGACTACGAAGCAGCATTGCAACTGGCGAAGGACGAGGGACTGCCGATATTCCTGGATTTCACCGGCTCGGACTGGTGCGGCTGGTGCAAACTCATGGATCGAAAAGTCTTTGCCCAGAAGAAATGGGCCAGGTTCGCCGAGGATAACCTGGTGCTGGTCGTCCTTGACTTTCCGCGAAACTCCAAGCTGGTGCCGGAAAAATATAAGCAGCGCAATTTACAACTGCAACGCCAGTTTGGCGTTAGGGGGTATCCCACCTACATCATTCTGGATGCGGACGGCAAGACTCGGCTGGGCCGGCTGGGCGCCAATCGTACGGCCACGCCGGAGGGCTTTATCCGGGATGTACAGGCGGTCACAGCGAAGAGTAAGGCGCGCATGAACAGCTTCGGCAATTTGCTGCCTTCCGATCAAAGGTCCGAATTCCGGCGGCTGAGCGATGAGCTGAAAGCGGCGGCGAGAAAGCTCGAGGATTGGGTGACCAGCGAACCTCCGGAAACGGTAGATAATTTCAAAAAATATTACGTGCTCCTGGATGAAGTTCAGAAACTCAAGGACCAGATCGAGGACATCCGGATCCGGCAGCTCGTCACGAAACTCGACACCGAGAAGGCGTCGGAGTATTTGAGCGTCAACTCCAAATTGCGAGAGACGCGTGCAGAGATGGAAGATTGGCTGCGCAGCGGCCCGGAACGTAACGATGCCAACCAAAAGAAACTGGTAGAATACAACGAGACGATCGAGCGTCTCGAGGCTCAGGTAAAAACGTTCTAGTTTTTTCGCGGGTCCCGCGAAAAAAGGGGGAAGTGATCCCATGGCATGTATGAGCCGACCCTGATTTCGTTGCGTATGTCGAGAAGCATCGGCCCGTCCGGCAGCGGCAAGACAACAGTGCTCAAATCGCTGAACCGCATCAACGACGAACTCGAAGGATTTCGAATGTCGGGACGAATCTCCTTCAACCGATAAAATATATATGGCGGCGAGATCAGCGTTCACGAGCTTCGCAAGGAGATCAGCATGATCTTTCAAAAGCCATGTATCTTCCCAATGTCAATCTATGAGAACGTCATCTTTGGACTCAGGCACTTCGTCGATTACAGTAAGAAGCAGTTTCTCGAGGCAGTCGAGGAAAACCTGAAGGCTGTGTCGCTTTGGTTTAAAGGAAGTGAAGAATCGGCTGGGGGAGCGGACCCATACGCTGTCGATCGGATAGCAGCAGCGTCTGTGCATTGCGCGCGCCCTAATCTTTAGAAGCCGGAGGTGATTCTAATGAACGAACCGACCCCGGCACTGGATCACAATTCGGCGCGCGCCATCGAGGAGCTGACCCTGAAGTTAAAGGATGACTTTACCATCGCGTTCGTCACCCATAATATCGATCAGGCGCGTCGAATTGCCGATCATGTTGTCTTTATCTGTGGAGGAGAGATCATCGAATAGAGGCCGAAGGCGGCCTTTTTCAATAATTCGACCCACCCGCAAACAAGAAACTATATCTCTCGGCATGTCTGCAAATGCTGACGGCTGGGATCGTAATAGAAGGAACCGTGTATGAACACGTCGGACGTTACAATTGATCGGGTCAAGAACTACTACGGCAAGAAGCTGCAGGGCAACGGCGACCTCAAAACCAGCGCCTGCTGTTCGGTCGAAACCATGCCGGCGCGGCACAAAGAGATCGTTGCCGGAATCGACGACGAAATCCTCGATCGTTTTTACGGCTGCGGCTCGCCGATTCCGCCGGCGCTGGACGGCCGGACGATCCTCGATCTCGGTTGCGGCACCGGCCGGGATGTTTACCTGGCGGCATGTCTGGCCGGCGAAAACGGCAGAGTGATCGGTGTTGATATGACGGATGAGCAACTGGCGGTGGCACGCCGGCACGTGGCCTCGCAGATGGAGGTGTTCGGATTTAAGCAGTCGAACGTCGAGTTCTGCCACGGATACATCGAAGATCTGGCGACGGCAGGCATCGCCGATGCGTCCGTCGACATTGTCATATCGAACTGTGTCATTAATCTGTCGCCCGATAAACAACGCGTGTTCTCGGAAATCTTCCGGGTGCTCAAGCCGGGCGGGGAATTGTACTTTGCGGACGTCTTCGCCGGCCGCCGTGTGCCACCACACCTGGCCGCGGATCCGGTGCTGTACGGGGAATGTTTGAGCGGCGCGTTGTACATCGAGGACTTCCGCCGAATGCTGACAATTCTTGGCTGCCCGGACTACCGGATCGTGTCGAAGCGGCTCATCGAAATCAGCGATACGAATCTGGCCGACCGGATCGGGCCAATCGAGTTCGGATCAATTACTGCGCGCGCGTTTAAGCTCGACGATCTCGAGGATCTCTGCGAGGACTATGGGCAGATCGCCATTTACAAAGGGACCATAGCGGACATGCCGTACAGTTTCGAGCTCGACGATCATCACCTGTTCGAGACCGGGAAGGCTATGCCCGTATGCGGCAACACGGCGTCGATGTTGAGCCGGACGCGATTCGGCGAACACTTTAAAATAATCGGCAATCGCGAAACGCATTTCGGCCCCTTTGACTGCGGTCCATCGCCGAGAGCCGACACCAACGACGCCCTGTTGAACGGCTGCTGCTGATGGGGCGTTGCGTAGCCGTCCGTCAGCCGACGGATCTCAGAGGCGAGAAGGTGAGCACGCGCGGCACTTAACATACGGTAAAATGGACGACCTGTACGAAGTCAAAAAAATCCGGTGGCATACGCCAGAGATTTACGAACTGGTTACTGAGCGAAATGATATCCCGTTCGCACCGGGCGACAGCATGGCTATTTTCGCCGGCGACGGCAGCCAGTCCCGCCCGTACAGCATTGCCTCGGGAATCGATGATCCCGTACTCCGTTTCATCGTGCGAAAGATGCCCGACGGCGTGATCAGCACGTATCTTATCGATTTGAAACCGGGGGACACAGTGCGCATGAGCACGCCGTTCGGATGGTTCCGCCCCGGCCTGAGTTCTGCCGGTGCGCCGTTTGCATTTGTCGCCACCGGCACCGGGATCGCGCCTTTCCTGTCCTATCTGCGCAGTTACGGTGAAAAACCACCGGCGCACTGCCTTTTCGGCGTCCGCCATCATCAGGATGCGATCGAGCTCGACTTTCTGCAAGAGCACTGCGAACTCAAACTGGCGGTGTCGCGGGAGAACATCAACGAATGCCATCACGGGCGGGTGACGGATCTTTTGCCGAGCCTGCAATTCACGAACGACACACATTTCTATCTCTGCGGTCTTGATGCAATGATCGACAGGGTCAGCGAATGGCTCGAAGGCAAGGGAATCGACTTTACGCAGATCCATCGAGAGGTCTTCTTTTATGCTCCATAGGGAAGACGAAAGCTGGCTCTATACCGCCACCGGCGATTCCCGGGGTTACATCCAGCCTGAGTGCCTCCAAGAGCTCTGGTTTCACACCGGCACGAACTGCAATCTTCGCTGTCCGTTCTGTCTCGAGGGGTCCAAGCCCGGCGATGACCGATTGGCCTTCATAACTCTGGATGATGCCCGACCTTTCATTGACGAAGCTCTGATCCTAGGGGTGGAAAAATTCTCATTTACCGGCGGCGAACCGTTCGTCAATCCGCATATGGTCGGGATTCTGGATTACGCGCTGGATGACCGGCCGTGTCTGGTTCTGACCAATGCCACAGAGCCGCTGCAGAATCGGTTCGCCAAGGTCCGGCCGCTGATCGAAAAACCGAATCCGCTCAGCTTTCGTGTCAGTCTGGACTATCCCGATCCGGAGAAACACGATAGCAGCCGGGGCAAGGGCAACTTTCGCTTGTCGCTGCGGACGCTGAGTGCCCTGAACAACGCCGGTTTCGGCGTCTCGATCGCCCGTCTTCGCGATATCAACGAGAATACGGAAACGGTGGATGGCCAATACCGCCCTTACTTTGAAGAGGCCGGACTGCCGGCAGATACGCGCATCGTCTCGTTTCCTGATTTCATGACGCCCGGATCGCTGCCGGACGTCCCGCAGATCACGGAAAATTGCATGAAGACGTATCTGACGGCTGAACAACGTTCGGAATTCATGTGTAATTTCAGCAAGATGATCGTCAAGAGAAATGGAAGGACCGGTGTCTACGCGTGTACGCTTGTCGACGACGATGGGGATTATGACCTGGGCGCGACATTAACCGAAAGTATGAAAGTTCGTGTGATGCTGCGGCATCACCGTTGTTACTCGTGCTTTGCCTACGGCGCGACGTGCAGCGAGAGGTGAGGCGTGAGGCGTTGAGGAGTGAGACGTGAAACGTGAAACGTCAGGCGGTCGCGGAGTCCGCAAGCGGACGGCCCACCTTCATTTTTGCTCCCTAGTAACCATTCAGGTGGAGGGTGGAAGGTCGTAACCGAGTTCCAGCGGCTAAACCGAGTATTTGCAAAGGCGATCACCGTGAGCATGCGATA
>CAUZRT010000084.1:0-11204 GCA_963582235.1 Lentisphaeria bacterium | reverse complement strand
CGAGATTCCCGAACAACACGTAGCCGCGCCGCAGTTGCAACTGGTTGCGATTCAGGTCTGTGATAGCGCCGGAGCCGAAGCTCTGCTCCGGATCGTAGAGAACCTCCATGTAGGCGGTAATCCAGGACCCAAGGCTTCCGGCAAGCGAAATCTGAGCCGAATGAATCAGTGCTTCCGAGACGTCTTTGGTACGCTGATTAGCACTTGTCGGGTGACGCATCAGGTAGCCAAACTTGCTTTCTGTATTGCTCTTCTGGACGTCAGCGATCGCCGTAACGGCGGCGCCGACGACGACAGAGTCATCTGCCAGTTCACCACTCTGGCGCTTTTCCAACAGCAGCAATTGCTTGCGATTGATACGGGTCGTGGAATCGAGCATCTCATAGGTCAGCTCGTGATCACAATTAATAAACTGCCGCGGTGTTCCATCCGGCTTCACCGGCACCGCTGTCGGTACCGTTGCCTCTTTACCCTCCAGTCGGGCGACCTTGTCCTTCAACACCCGGTTCTCAGCTTCCAGTTTCTCCAGACGTTCGACCAATTCTTCCATCGTCACGCAAAATCCTGCTTGACATACCAGCATGATGGATACGACCGCCAGGCCAAATTGGATGAAAGGTCGAGACGTAAAACTACGTGTCTCCATGGTCACCCTCCTCCTCGTTTTGCGCACTTCTGTAAACAGTGCGGTTATCAGTCCACCGTCATACCGAATATGAAACGCCCCTTGATAGGCGGTTATTATACCCCCTTGGGCAAGGCTAACCAATACGGTACGAATACGGCAGCTCTGTCCCTTCTATCTGCCCCGGCAACCGTCGCCGGCTTCGGCGACGGTTGCCGGGGCAGGTGGTGGCGGGCTCAATCATTTGGATTCGGCAGCCTGTTTTCGTTTCTGGATCCGGTCGAAAATCTCCTTGGCCAGAGATTGGCCTTTTTCGATTTGTGATGGAGATAATTCCTTCAGCATATTATCGCGATCCGTTCTTGCGTCCTCATCACCACTCGCCGCAGCAGCATTGAACCATCCGTATGCCATAGCATCGTCCTGCGGCACGCCGAGACCGTCCTCGTACATGATGGATAGATTTACCTGCGCGTCGGAATGTCCTTGTCTCAGCCGCCTTCCGATACCCCCTCCGACAATCCGATCACGACCGGAATAACCAGACACTTATCAGTAACGACAAAAACGCAATCAGCGCACAAAACCTTGCCGGTTTGGTATGACTATTCCATAAACTGTCGGAAAATGCGAAAAATCGTGGCGGCGGATGCGGCGCCGTTAATCGTCCGCCTGTGTGTCTGAGGATTCTGAGGGCGATGTCGGTTGCGAGGGGGGATGATTCACCATCAAGAATTGAACCTCCCGCGTACCCGATTATTCCTTCTTCGGGGGAATGCTTTCTACCGTTACGTCGAATTCTCGCAGTTCCTCGTTTAACAGTCGGTCGAATTCGTCCTGCGTCATTGATAGCTCCTACTAATTTATCAACCTTTTGATGAAAAACATCCGGCGGTGAAGTGCACACGGTGCGAGTCGTCCTCGGCCATTACCCTGGTTACATCGAGGACATCGGGCGGCAAATTCCGGAGGAGCGCGTCGACTGCTTCGACGACCGTTGTGGGGTAGGTGGTGGTGGGTGTGCTCACTCGGCTTCCGCCGCCTCTTTCCGTTTCTGAATCCGGTCGAAAATCTCCGTGGCCAGAGATTGGCCTTTTTCTATTTGCGATGTGGTCATTACCTTTTGAATTCTGTCGCGCCTTGTTCTTGCGTTCTCATTGCCACTTGTCGCAGCGACATTGAACCATGCGCACGCCATAGCAAGGTCCTGCGGCACACCGAGCCCCTTTCCGTACATGAAGCCGAGATTGGATTGGGCGGAGGCCACGATGTTGGGAGAGTTGGTTCCGCTTTTTCAAATAGGAACGACTGGCAATCCGCCACGCGAATCGCTCGATGCCGCCGAGGTTTTCGATGCGGTCACTCTTCTTGCGTCAACGTCGCGTCGGTCGCTGTGAAGATTTCCATGGGGAGCGGCGTCTCGGAATTCTCATGTTAGACCGGTGTAGCAATGGGTAACGCGGTAACCGCCATACTGTGACATGTGAATCTCGCCGCCGGTCGGCATCGCATGGCCGGCGTTGACCGCCAGGTTCATGACAGCGTGTGAATCTTGATGAGCCGCGATGGTGCGGCGGAGAATCCGTGTTATAGTAGTGGTTTGCACTGAACGGCGCTGAACCGAACATGATGGCAGTGGAATGGAAACGGAGCGGAGAACGGCACTGGTGACGGGCGGCAGCCGCGGGATCGGTTTCGGTGTGGCGAAATGCCTGGCCCGAGAGAATTATAACGTCGCTATCGGCGGCGTCCGCGATATCGATCAGGTGCAAACGGCAGTCGCCGAGCTTTCTGCTTTGGGCGGGGACATCCTGTATTGCCGCGCTGACGTCAGCGAATCTGCCGCTCGGCAACGGATGCTCGAGGAGATTCGGGAACGATTCGGTTGCCTGCACGTTCTGGTCAACAATGCCGGCGTGGCGCCCGACGTCCGGGCCGATGTACTCGAGGCAAGCGAAGCGAGTTATGAGCGCGTCATGCGCATCAATCTGCAGGGGCCGTACTTCCTCACCCAGGCAGCGGCCAACTGGATGGTCGAGCAGAAAAACCGAAATCCCGCGTACGAAGGCTGCATCATAACTGTCACATCCATATCGGCCGCGGTGGCTTCGCCAAGCCGGGGCGAGTACTGTATCTCCAAGGCCGGCCTGAGCATGGTAACGCAGTTGTTTGCCGTGCGCCTGGCTGAATACGACATCCCCGTATACGAGATCCGACCCGGCATTACACTAACAGACATGACCTCCGGGATGACGGCGAAGTATGACAAGCTGATCAGCGAGGGAGTCCTTCTTCAGCCACGGTGGGGTGAACCGGAGGATACCGGTAAGGCCGTCGCTATGTTGTGCCGGGGAGAGATTCCGTACTCGACCGGACAGATCATCAACACCGATGGCGGATTCATGGTGCAACGACTGTAGGGCAACGTTGCGGAAAGTATCCCCATCAAAATTTCCTGGCGGCGAAAAATCCGCCGGCGGAGCGAGGAAATGAAAAGCGTCCAGTACGCCAGGATGCCGGCCGTGCCCATTAGCGAGCGGAGGTGGCCGGCTGCAACCATTAAGACGTCACCCGTATGGTGCGCAGTGGATCTGCGGGACGGCAATCAGGCGCTGCCGAATCCGATGACGCCGGCGCAAAAGCGCCGGTATTTCAAGCTTCTGGGCGATCTCGGGTTCCCGCAGATCGAGGTCGGTTTTCCTGCGGCATCGGCCGACGATTTTCAGTTTTGTCGTGAGTTGATCGAAAAGAACAGGGTGCCGGATGATGTCACCATTTCGGTCTTGACGCAATGCCGCGCACACTTGATCGAAAAGACGGTCGAGGCGATTCAGGGCGCGAAGAACGTAGTTGTCCATGTGTATATCGCCACCAGCGAGTTGCATCGGCAGTTCGTTTTCGGACTCAAGGCCAAACAGGTCATTCAGGCAGCCGTTGAATCCATCCGTCAGGTCCGTGACGCTGCGGCGGGGTTGACCGACACGGTCGTCGGACTCGAGTTTTCACCCGAGGAATTCACCGATACGGACCTGGATTTCTCCCTGGAAATCTGCGACGCGGTCGTCGATGAGTGGCAGCCGCAGCCGGGCGAGAAAGTCATTCTCAACCTCCCCCAGACAGTCGAGCGCCGCCTGCCCAATGATTATGCGGACATGATCGAGGAATTCATTCGCCGCCGCAAGCATTCCGAGAACACGATCATTTCGCTCCATGTCCACAACGATATGGGGATGGCGGTGGCAGCGACGATGCAGGCCTTGATGGCCGGCGCCCATCGTGTCGAGGGGACATTGTTCGGGCATGGCGAGCGTACGGGCAATGTCGATCTACTCACCGTCGCCTTGAATCTGGAGTATCTCGGAGTCGACACCGGTCTGAATCTTCAGAACATTAGCGATGTTGCCCACACCGTCGAAGAGGTGACCCAAATTTGCAATCACCCGCGGCATCCGTACGCAGGCGAGTTGGTCTTTACGGCCTTTTCCGGATCGCACCAGGACGCCATTCACAAGGGGCTGGCGCAGAAGGATGAATTGATGACTCACTTCGACGGCTGGAAGGTGCCGTATCTGCACGTCGATCCAAGCGCCATCGGGCGCGTCTTCGAACGGTTCATCCGCGTCAACAGTCAGTCCGGCAAGGCCGGCATTGCGCATGTGCTGGAACAGGACTTCAAACTCCGATTGCCTCGCTGGGTGCAGATTGACTTCGCGGCACACGTCCAGGCCATGGCCGACAAGACAGCTCGGGAATTGAGCGGCGACGAGGTCTGGAAACTATTTCAGGAAACCTATGTAGAAAAAATCGATCCTCTCGAGCTAATCAATTATTGGCCGCGCCCGTCCGATGAGGACCCGTCGTTGATCGACGGTGAGGTCCATCTTCGCTACCACGGCGAAAAGAAGATTCTCCGCGATCAGGGAAACGGGCCCATATCGGCATTTGTTCATGCGGTCCGGCAAATCGACGGCTTGCCCGAATTCGTGCTCGACGACTACGCGGAGGATTCCCTGGGGCATTCCGCCGATTCCGAAGCCGCCTGTTTCGTCCGGGTCCGGGGCGATTCCGAAGGGGCCAACTTTATCGGCATCGGTTTCGGTAACAACATCGATCAGGCCGCCGTCCGCTCCGTGCTTTCCGGGCTAAATCGCATGATCAGCGGCTGATGGCCTTGCCCATTCGGATTGCGGATCGTGGATTTTCGGCGGATGGTTGTGTCATACCGATATTTCTGTAGGCGAGACAGGCCCGCGCCAAGCCGGCCCAAATTCCCAGGTCCCAAATTTTAACCCACGTAGCTACCCAAGCGAAGTCGGCACCCAGGTCCCAAATCCTACCCATGATACTTAGCATGACAGGCTTCGGCCACGGCGAATACAGCCGCGACGGGCAGACCGTCGCAATCGAAATAAGTTCTTATAACCGTAAGCAAATGGATCTGCGTGTGCGGCTGCAACGGGAGCTGTCCATGCTGGAGAAAGACGTGCGCGAACGCATCGCCGGCAGGCTATCGCGCGGCGCCGTGACGGTCACCGCCAAACTGACCGCGGCGGCGGGCGAGGTGTCCGGGGTTCGCGCCGATCTGGGATTGGCCCGGCAGTTCTACGACGAAGCACGGCGGCTTCAGGAGACTCTCGGAATCAAAGACGAACTGACCATGAGCGACATCCTGAATCTGCCGGGCCTGTTCGTCATCGGTGCCCCGGAGTTGACGCCGGATGTCTTGCGTGAGATGGCCATGCCCGCCGTTGACGCAGCGCTCGCCGAGTTGCTCGACATGAAGGGCGCAGAGGGATGGACCCTGGCCAAAGATATCCGGGGCCGGCATGCCGCGCTCTGCCGTCTGCTCGCGGAAATTGAGGACGTCGCGCCGCAAATCGCGTCGCGATTACGCGAGCGACTTGTCGAGCGCGTGAATGAGCTGCTTGATGCCATTGACACCGACGACGAACGACTGATGAAGGAAGTCGTGTTCTACGTCGATCGATCCGATATTGCCGAGGAAATCACGCGCCTGAAAAGCCACCTCGATCAGATGACCGGTCTCTTTGAGCAGGCCGATCCAGTCGGCCGCAAACTGGACTTCCTGATTCAGGAGATGGGCCGCGAGATCAACACCATCGGTTCCAAGGCTGCCGACATCGACATCAGCACGCGCGTTGTCGACTTCAAGTCCGAGCTGGATCGGATCCGCGAGCAGGTCCAGAACATCGAGTGAAAAATCGGCGCGCTACTTAATTAGTGGCTGAGCACACCCTGGAGCACAGGGGCGGTATTCGGGCGCTGAACATGTACGAATCGGGAATTCCCATGCAACGCCGGGCCGCTGTTGTCATCGCCCCCGCCGAAGCCGGCTTTCGCCTCGATGCTTGGCTGGCCGCAAGGTTCACGTACCACTCGCGCAACCAGTGGCAAGCATGCATTCGCGATGGCGCGATTCTGGTGAATGGCCGCACTGCCAAGACCGCCGTCACCCTGCACAAGGGCGATACCGTCGATTACCTCCTCCCGCCCCATGACGAACCGCCTGTCGACACAGATTACCGCGTTGCTCACGAAGACGCAATCCTCATCTTGATCGACAAGCCAGGCAACCTGCCGTGCCATCCCGCCGGCCCGTATTTCAGGCACTCCCTATGGCATCTGTTGCATCAGCAGCTGCCCGAATTCTGGATCATCAATCGTCTCGATCGTGAGACGTCCGGGCTCGTCCTCATTGCCAGGACCCGGGAGAGCGCCGCTGAACTCAGCTGCCAGTTTCAGGAACATACGGTCCGCAAGGAGTATCTAGTGCTTGTCGAAGGCGAGTTTCCGAACGCCGTCGAAGCCGCCGGATACCTGGTTGCCGACGCTGAAAGTCTGGTGCGGAAGAAACGACGATTGGTCAACCGGGGCGAAGCCGACAGCGATTATGCCGAAACATGGATGGAACGTGTGGCAGCCGGCGGTGGCCTAAGTCTGGTACGGGCACTGCCCCGCACCGGCAAACGCCATCAGATTCGGGCAACTCTGTGGTCATTGGGCTACCCGGTCGTCGGCGACAAAATCTACGGCTGCGACGATGCGCATTACCTCGCCTTTGTCAACGGCTCGCTCACCCCCTCCCAACGCACAGCCCTGCGTATGGATCGGCAGGCCCTTCACGCCCATGGGCTCACGATTCGACAATGCCACGGCCAGGGCTCGCTTACGGTGACCGCGCCGCTGCCCGCCGATTTCGAAGCGATTCTGCGGCAGCATGCCATCAAGACGCAGCCGGCGCCGTGACGAATTACAATACGACGTTCCACAGGAGCGCCGGGTTAGTGGGCCCGCGCGTCAATTAGTCAAGACATTGAGGAAACATGTTGTCAGTTGGACACGGGTTAACGTGGGAGGCCACGGCTCGGCTGTTGGAAACAACGGAAAAAGCATCCGCGCGCGAAGCCGATTTTATTGCCTGCCTGGAAGCTGCCGGCGCCCGGCGGGGGATCGACGTCGGTGCTGCAAAGCTTGGGAATGAATCCCGGCGCGGCCCAGATATCTGATGATCTGAAGAATGTAATCATCATCGTCAAGAATCGTTTCGCCAACTACTTATCCATACTAATAAGAATTCCGGAACATGTCGATAGCCATGGATTCAGCGCCGATTTCTCGTCCTTGGATGACGAAGTTGTCCATGAGACAGCATTGAGTCAGTTGGAAAACTATTTCATTGCCATCAACGAAAAGTTCAAAGCCCTGAGGTGGGTCGATCAAAAGGTTTCGGCAATACGGGCGGACCTCGAGAGGGCTGTCCCCGAAGTCGAATCCGCCCATGTCAATCTGGGCCAGATGGATGGTAAGCTGGAGAATCTCGAGATGGAGCTCGAAGTGTGTCTGCGACATCCGTCAAATGATCCGCATCCAAGGGTACGTGGCCCGATATCCGGTTTGGAAGGCAAGGTGATCGATGTGAACTATGATTGGAACTATGTCATTCCTGATCTCGATAAGAGCGATAAGAGGCTCGCCAATTTAAAAATGACGGTGGCGCGGGAGCATGAATTCATATGCAAAGTCAGGATTGCGCGCTTGTACGATGGTTACGCTGTTGCCGATATCCTGCCGGAATTGAATCAGGGGACTGTCATTGCCGGTGATCGCGTGATATTTTAGGATGAAACGTGAAACGTGAAATGAGTACTTAGTGTCTGCCCCCCCTGTGAGGCGGATTTCAAGTGATTGTGCGGTAGTTTGTGCGAATGTGCGGTGACGCGCATACCCTGCTGTGGTCTGTGTTCATCGCGCATTCGCGAAAAATGCCGTGCAAGCGCCGAAAGGCGACCACAGGGGTTTTCGTTCAGGCACTACATACCCGCCGAACGGCGAGGCGGTCGTCGCACCTGACGCTCGACTCTTACCATGACCGACTTGCAGCCGCCCTCAATCTACGACGTCTACGAGCCGGCGTTGCCTCTACTGAGCGTGTTTGTATTCATTATCGGAACTTTCTTCGGCAGTTTCTTCAATGTCTGCATCTGGCGGATACCGCTGGGTGAATCGATCATCCTGCCGACGTCCCGCTGCCCGAAATGCAGTTACGAGATTCAGTGGTACGAAAACATCCCCATACTCAGCTGGCTGTTGCTCCGCGGCCGCTGTAGTCAGTGCCACACGCGGATTTCGTCGCGTTATCTGATCATTGAAGCGGTCACGGGAATCCTCTTTCTCCTCATCTGGTTTCGCCTGTGGGATGAACACTGGCCTATACCGGTGTTGTTCGCATTTTGGTTCATCGCCGGCTCGCTTGTGGTGATAACGTTTATCGATCTGAAACATTTCATCATTCCCGATGAAGTCACATTGACCGGGCTCGCCGCCGCCATCGTTTACGGTCTGCTGTTCCCCTCAACCCACGTTTACGGCCACACGGCAGGCAATCTTGCCCACCGCATGGAGGGGCATCCGATCACTTATGTATTCTCCGAAATCATCGCTGCTTCCTATCCATCGATCTATGAGTCGCCGCGTATGCTGGCAGCGCTTGACATTTTTCTCGGCATCGTCCTCGGCGCCGGCATCCTGTGGCTCATCGGCGAGATCGGTAAGCTTATCTGGGGGCGAAAAAAGCACACGCGTCAGGATCCGGTGACGATGCGCCTGTCGACAACAGGTTTTGAAATAGTTGAAGAGCCCGGACCGGTTTCTTGGGACGACGTCCTCGTACGCGATACGGATGTGCTGCGCATTCACGCCGAAACCATACGCTGGCAATCTGTCAGGGGCGAGGAGGCTTCAACGGAACTTTGTCGTAATGGGGACACCGGCACAACCCTGGTGACGGTTGACCGCGACGGTCTCCGGGATGGGGATCGCCGGATCGCGTTGTCCGATCTGGCAGGGGCCGAGATTCTAACGCGGAAGTGGATCGAACCGCGGGAGGCCATGGGATTCGGAGACGTCAAGCTGGTTGGCATGCTGGGGGCCTTTCTGGGTCCGGAAGCAGCCATGCTCATCCTGTGTACAGCATCGGTGTTCGGTTCGGCATACGGTGTTTTTCTCGGTGTTTCCAGCATCGTTCGCCGTCGCGCGAAATGGCAGAGCCACATTCCATTCGGCCCGTTTCTTGCGGCTGCAGGACTGCTGTACCTCATGACCGGGACGGCACTGTTTGATCGGCTGTTCGGCAACGGCACGCCCCTGCAATGACGGGGATCGGAAGGTCCGCCGGCGTTTTTTTGTAGTGGGTTGACACAGAGTAATGGTGGCGGTATATTCCACGCCCTGCTTTATTATCCAGTACATACCGTGTCAATTTTTTTGTCGGTGATATAAAACCGCCCGGTTGGAGGTTTCAATGGCCATAATTAATAAGGTGCTGAATTTTCTGATCTTGATATTTGCGATCGCTGCATTGGTTTTCGGCTATCAGTTGTTCAATCGACGGGCGGAGTTGCGGTCGCACAGTGATATGCTGGCCGATTCCATGGCTAATGTCGTCAAAGAGCTGGACGTTGCCAGCGAGCGGAATCTGGCGAACGAAATCAACCGCAAAGATGTGATGCTCTCGACGAGCGAACTCGGGCCGGGCGGAAAACTGGGATGGGCTTTTTTTCACGATCAGCTTGATGCCTCCGGCGGCTACGAAGGGTTCAACACGAAGGTCCTCAGGAAGGTCGAGGACTATACCAAAGATGTCCGTACACAGCGCGATGAACTGGCCAACACGCTGGGCGAAATCGCCGAGTTATTTGGAAAGGAGGAGGACCTCCCCAATACCGCCTTCCAATCCCTGGCGAGCTACGACGGCGCCCTGACTGCCCTCAAGCTCCATATGAAACAGGTGCAACACCGCGAGGAGACCTTCACCACCCGGCTCGAGGAAATTGCCAACAAAATCGGCGTGCCGATGGAAGCCGGTGTCCTCAACGACGTGGCCAATTTCGAACAACCGTTCCAGGATCTAGTTGACAATATCGATCAGTTGAACACGCGCAGCACCGATTACGTCAACACCCTCGCAAAGGCCATCGAAAGCATGGACAGTCATGAATTCACAGTCAACATAGAACTACTGAAGGACAAGGAAGGCTACACCGATGAGCTGGTGAATCTGCAGAACGACTTCAGCAGGATCAACGACAAACTCTCCGACTTCGATAAGGTGAATCTGGATCTGCTGGAGACGCAGAATACGTTGGAACGTACCATTACTCAGTTGGAGTCGGCGCATGAAAACGCCGCCCAGGTGGAGAGCCACCTGCGCAACTGCATGGCGGACCGTAGCACCCTAAAAATAAAACTCAGCCGGTTCGAAGGGGTAACGGACAGTCCCATCGATGAGCGGATGGCCCAGAATCTGCAGGGCCGGGTCATTGACGTGAACTACGATTGGGATTACATTATTATTAACCTCGGCAAGAAAGACAGGTTGCCGGCGAACGTGGAAATGACCGTCGCGCGTGACCGAGAGTTTATCTGCAAAGTGTTGGTGACCCGGGTTCTTGACAAGTACGCCGTTGCCGATATCCTGCCGCAATTGCGACAGGGACTCGTGATGGAGGGAGACCGTGTTATCTTCTAAGTTTTTCTTTCTCCTGAATCTGATCACCCTCGCCTGTTTCGCCGGCCTTGTCTTCCTGCAGGTGGTCGAGGGCCAGTCCTATTTCATGGGGCTCGGCGATTTTTTCAAGTTTTGAAGTATGAAAAAGCTGATCTGCCTAGTCGCGTTTCTGGGCATCCTGTGGTTTCCCGGGTGCCAAATCATCGATAAAAGTCGCGTCCAGGGCGACGATACGGACAATATGCCGTGGAATACCCGGGCCGGTTGGGAGGACTCATCATTCGGAGTCCGCTACTGATCACCGTAACACTGCCATTTACTCCAGTGGCGCCGTATTACCCGTACCATTGTCGCCGGTTTCTTCTTCCGTCACCCCATTGGACTGCGGTCTTCGTTCGGCCCTCCTCTCCCGGCCGTGGGCGCGCGATCTTCGCTGAACACCCGCTTCCCACCCCATGACATCTGCCGGCTATAACGGCCTCCCGGCGGCAAACGAAGATTGGTTGCTCTGGCACGACACGAAACGCGATCCATTTCAGAACATGGCGGTCG
>CAUZRT010000083.1:0-11267 GCA_963582235.1 Lentisphaeria bacterium | reverse complement strand
TGCCAGCTTCACGGCCCATCGGAACGAACCGCGTACGGATCGTTCCTGTCCCCCTCCCTCTTCTGAAGAAACTTAATTCGGCGGATTACCGGTTAATCGATTGACACCGAACAGGTTGCGCCCGATATTTCGGGGGCGGCCGCCATCGACGTTTCGTACATGGTTAGCGTGTCAACATGCTCTGGAGCGCCGGTAATCCCTTACCGGCCGGCGCAGGCTTTCAGCCTCCACCTCCGGGCGAACGCGCGTGCCGGTATAGGGACTACCGGCGCTCCAGCACGGACGGCAATCGGACGCCGAATCGGAGAGTTTCTGTCACACATAAGCCACCCGCGCCGCGCGCGGTTTCAGGTGCTCCTTGGAAACTTACGGTTTCGCGGCCGCCCGTCGGACTTCAACAAATGCGGTCGCCATCCATCAGCCGACGGCTGGCGACCAATCGCGCCGGGTCGCCAGTCGTTGTAACGTCGCCATGGGAAATTATATTGGGCGCAGCGGCACATTACGCCTATTGTCGCCAGATAAGCTCTGACCAATGCATTGGACTTAATTAGGCGCGAAGCGCCTAAGCACATGCAATCCAAAGAAGACGCACATTCATCCCAACTCGCCATGCATGGCGGCCCCAAACTTTGCTCCGAGCCCTGGCCCGCGCGGGGTCTCATCGGAACCGAAGAGAAGGCCGCCGTTGACGCACTGTTCGAACAAGCCATTGCCAGCGGCAATGCGCCCGGCTATAATGGCCCGGAAGAAACCGCCTATTGCAAGGAGTTCGCAGAATTCATGGGCGGCGGCTACGTCGATGCCGTCAACTCAGGTACGGCGGCGATTTATGTCGCCCTCAAAGCGTTGCCGATTCCGGCATTCTCCGAGGTCATTGTCGGCGCCATTACCGATCCGGGCGGCATGATGCCGATCCCCCTGCTCAATGCCATACCCGTTGTTGCCGATACCGCTCCAGGATCCTTTAACACGGGCCCCGAACAGATCGAGCCGCTGATTTCGCCGTTGACCGGCGCCATTATCGTGCCGCACATTTTCGGCGAACCCGCCGATATCGAGGGTATCATGGAGCTGGCGGGAGCGCACGGCATCCCCGTCATCGAAGACTGTGCGCAGGCTCACGGTGCTACGCACAACGGCAAAAAACTCGGGGCCTTCGGTGACATCGCTGCATTCTCCACCATGTTCGGCAAGCATCATTGTACCGGCGGTCAGGGCGGGCTCGTGTTCACCCGCCGCGAGGACCTCTATCAGCGCCTGCAGCGCGCCTCGGATCGAGGCAAGCCGTTCGGACAGCCGGTGGGCTCGACGAACTGTACGGCTTCGCTCAATCTGAACCTCAGCGACCTCGCCGCCGCCATTGGGCGCGTCCAGTTACGAAAACTCCCCGGAATCATCGCCAAGCGGCGCGCCGCCGTCAAGGCGTTGAACGAGAGGATTACAGGTTTGAAGCTCGTCTCGCCGTGCCCGATTCTGGGAAACGGCGAATCGTCTTACTGGTACCAACGGCTTCGCTTCAACGCCGATAATGCCGCCTGCGACAAGGAAACATATTGCCACGCTCTCGATGCCGAGGGGCTCCAGGTCGTTCCGAGTTGCCGCATTGCCCTCGCCCATGGGCATGACTGGTTTGTGAAACGCAGTGTGTTCGGCACCGATGGCTATCCGTGGACGAGCCCCGAGTACAAAGGCGACGCAAACCGCTTGTTCACGTGCCCCCATGCAAACGCTGCCCTCGACGAATGTTTCCAGACCATGCCGAACGAAAAATGGACGGCGTGGGAAATCGAGGACGGCGCGGCAATCTTTGCCAAGGTCGACACTGCTCTCGCCGCGTGAAGCCTATGCTTATCATCGACGCACACAATCATCCGGATTGGTACCAGCACAATATCGACAAACACCTTCAGAACATGGCCGCCTGCGGCATCAGCAGGACGTGGCTGTTCAGTTGGGAATGCAATCCGGATGAGTACAGCACACACTACAGATCATATGTGCCGGATGTGAACAACGGGCGGCGGGGGCCCATTTCGTTCGATCGCTGCGCCCGGTACCATGAACTGTATCCGGACAAATTCGTCATTGGCTACTGCCCGGATCCGCGCCGACCTGAGGCCATCGATGTGCTCGAGATGGCCATCGACATCCACAACGTCCGCGTCTGCTCCGAACTGAAACTGCGTATGATGTACGACAATCCTGATGCGCTCCGCATGTTTCGCTTCTGCGGCGCAAAGGGCCTGCCCATCACCATACACATCGACTACGAATTCGAAACCGGGCACCAATATCCACGCCCGACCTGGTGGTATGGGGGCGGTATCGATGCCTTTGAGCGGGCCGTGCAGGCGTGCCCGGAAACCATCTTTATCGGCCACGCCCCGGGATTCTGGGCGCATATATCCGACGACGGCCAGCACGACAAAGAAGCCTATCCGGAAGGCCCGATCGTCGCCGGCGGCAAACTCATAACCATGATGCGTGAGTATCCGAATCTTTATTGCGACACGTCCGCCGGCTCCGGGCTGGTCGCGCTCAAACGCGATCTGGGATTCACAAAGGATTTCCTCATCGAGTTCCAGGACCGCGTCCTCTACGGGCGTGATGACTTTACCAACGATCATCAGGAGTTTCTCGATTCTCTTGATCTTTCCGCGGACGTTTTGCAAAAGATTTACTCCGGCAACGCCCTGAAACTCGTACCGGAATGAAAATCCTGTGCACAGCTGACCTCCACATCGGTCGCCGGCCGTCGAAGCTGCCGCCGACGTCGCCCGGCGTTGCGTATTCCAATACCGATGTATGGGGCGCGATTGTCGACTACGCTGTTCGGGAACAGGTGGATGCCGTTGCCCTGTGCGGTGACGTCGTCGATCGGGCCAATCGTTACTTCGAAGCCTACGGCCCGCTCGAGCGGGGTTTGCGCAAGCTCGGGGATGCCGGGATTCACACCGTCGCCGTCGCCGGCAACCACGACTTCGATGTGTTGCCCAAGTTGGCCGATTCCATCGACACCGGCCACTTTCATTTGATCGGTCGCAATGGAACCTGGGAAACGTATACTCTCTACACGGCCGATGGGTCGTCCGGTCACTTCTGCGGCTGGTCCTTTCCCCATGCGACGGTTCCCAACAGCCCCGTCGTTCCCTCCGACATTCCTGCCGCTGCCGGCTTGACGATCGGTCTCCTGCACTGTGACATCGATCAGCACCCGAGCCACTACGCACCCGTAAAGCGCGTCGAACTGCAGCGTCTTCCATTCGCCTTCTGGGTGCTCGGGCACCTTCACAAGCCGACGTGCTATGAAGTCGACGGCCGCCCCTTCGCCCTCTATCCCGGATCGCCCCAGGCCATGGACCCGGGCGAGTCCGGTCCGCACGGCCCGTGGCTCCTCGATATCCGCAACGGAGAGCCGCCAGAGCTGACGCACATTCCCCTGTCACGTGTTCGCTATGAGATAGTCGAGGTGGACGTTACCGGGATCGCGGACCTGGACAGTCTCGAAAGCCATATCCCCAATGCCATCAAAGAACAGATAGATCCAATCGCCGCGGACTCCGATGACCTGCTCTGTGTCTCTTGCCGTCTCCGCTTGAGCGGCCGCACATCCATGCATCGGCAACTCGATGCCATGATCGACCGCCTCCATGATGACTTTCGACTCGATCTCGGAAAGGCATCGGTTGGCATCGAAAAAGTCGTCATTCAGACGCGACCCGATGTCGACCTGGAAAATCTCAGTCGCGGCCAGGACCCGCCCGCCGTGCTGGCGCGACTGATCCTTGCACTGAACGCCGACGGTACGGACGCCGACGGTTTGGTTCAAAAAACCACACAGAAACTCAAGGACATTCACGGCGCCGGGCAGTATCAGGCCATCTTCGGTGACACGCCGCCCGATGCCGAGTCCGTCCGTGAAATCGTGTTGCGCCAGGCGAACGCCATGCTCGACGCACTGCTCGACCAGAAAAAACCGGTATGAACGGACAGACGTTTCATTTCGATCGTATTTCCATACACCGGATGCCCGGGTTCCAGAACCGCGGCTTCGAGATCAAGGATCTATGCGCGGGCGTCAATATTGTGTATGGCCCCAATGCCTCTGGAAAAAGCACCACTGCCCGGACAATCGAGTCGCTTCTCTGGCCGCGAGACGCTGCCCCGCACCGGGCCTCCATTGCCGGCAGCGCGACCATCGCCGGCGAATCCTGGCGCATTGAGTTCGATACCGGGTCCCTGCGGTGCCAGCGCGACGGCGCCGATGCGGAGCTACCGCCGCTGCTTCCGGCCACGGGCCGCGATCGCTACCGCCTGGCCCTGCATGAGCTCATCATCGGCGACAATGCCGATTTCGCCGATGCCGTTCTGCGGGAATCATCTGGCGGCTATGATGTGCACGATGCCGTTGCGAAGCTGGGTTTTCGGCCGAACGCGTCGCGTGCGAAAAATGAGGAAGAGGCAGTGCGAGGAGTTCGAGAGAAGATAGCGGAAGTGGAGACACGCCAGCGTGAACTCAGCGCCGAAGAGGTTGAGCTTGCCGATCTTGAAGGACGTAAAGCCGAGGCCACCGCAGCACATCAAAGAGGTCGTACGCTAGAGAATATGATCGGTCATCGCAAATTGCAGGCCCGGCGCAACGACTTACAGAAGCGTCTCGAAGGCTTTCCTGAAGGAATCGCTAAACTGCGCGGTGACGAACTTGACACCCTCACTAACATACGCAACGAACGCGAAGCGGCGATGTTAAAGCTGTCCCACGAGAAACAGCGGGATCACGACGTACGAAACGAGTTGGCCGCATGTGGACTTTCGGAACCGGTTCCTCCTACGCTGCTTGCCACCCTCCAGGAAAGATCTCGGAAAATGGAACAACTCGAGTCGAGGATAAGAGAGTTCGAGCGTGATATCAGTCCCGCTGAGGACAGACGCGACGATGCACGCAGATGTATCGGCAGCGCAGTATCCGATGGAAAATTGCGGAAACTTTGCCTCGGTGATTACGATAAGGTGGCCGAATTTGCGCGTGCCGCCGAAGATACTCGTTCGAAAATTAAAGCAGGCAATGCATTATCAGTCTTGATCGGAGAAATCGAACGCCCGAGCAATCTTCAGAATCTGAGCAACGGCATCTGGCTTTTGAATCGTTGGTTGACTGAGCCTAATCACCATACGGATTCCACCCCAAAGATTGAATTCTGGATCGGCAAAGCTAACCAGATCGTGCTGATACTGCTTGGGATCATACTCGCGATTTTCATTGCCATCCCGTGGGTCATGATTGCGGTGATTGGCATTGTCCTGATGGTCATCTCTTTTCTGAAGGCTCACAAGGCGGATCGACGCTCAAGTCGTCAGGCCGACTACGAACGACTGAAACTTGAACAGCCGGAGCAGTGGACTCCTGAATCCGTTGATGAACTTGTAACCAAACTGAATGACACGTTTGCAGAGGCGCGCTTCACCGAAAGGAAAGCCGAGCGTTTGGATGAACTTGCAATCCAGCGACGCGAACTTGAGATGCGGCAGGCGGAGTTAGAATTACGGCGCGAAGAACTGATCCAGCGTTTCGGGGTTGCATCAACTTTCGACGAATCCGCACTTTATCTGCTGGCAACTAATATCATTCAATGGCAGGAGGCAGACGCGGAGGTAAGGAGAATCGTGTCGAAACGTGACGTGACGGCCGAGCAATGCGAATCTCTTTTGACGGACATCAATGAATCGCTGGAGAACTTTGAAGCCAATCGGGCGGCGGATTCCGAGGAAACCGCCGCAATTATACAGGACCTCGCCAAGCGCAATGATAAACTTCTGAATGCAGAGAACGAACTCAAACGAGTTGATCGCTCACTCAGTGAAATCGGCGAGCAGGCCGCAGGGCTTGATCGTCGGTACGAAAACGTCTTCAACCCTCTCGGTCTGCCTTCCGGGGATGAACAAATCTTGCAACAGTGGTTGGATCAATTCGACGACTACCAGGATGCATCGCAGAAACTTGATCGTGCCGAACATGACGTACGCAATGCGGAGTCCAGAGTTGCCAACGCGGAAGATTGGCAGGATCAGCCGATCGAGGCTCTGGAACAAGAATGCAACGATTGCCGTGCGAAAGTTGAGGAATTGGAAGAATTGAACACGACCATCGGCGATATCCGTGGCCGTATACGTGATGCCCGGAAAGGGCATGAGCTGGAAGACGGGCTCGCTGACAAGACCCGGTGCGAGGAGGCGCTCCGCGACGTACGTGAGGTCGACTTTGCCGCCGCTACCGGATGGTTGCTTGCCGAACACGTCGATGTGGAAACCCGCGACCGGGAGCGCCCCAGGGTCTTCCATCGCGCCCGAGAGATCCTGGCCCGTTTCACCCAGGATCGGTACCGGCTCGATCTGGCCAACGGCGAACTGTCCGCCTTCCGCGCCTTCGACACAATGACCGGCGTCGGCCACGCACTCGACGAGCTCTCCAGCGGTTCCCGTATTCAACTGCTGATGGCCGTCCGCCTGGCCTTCGTTGAGGAATGCGAGCAGGAAGTCGGCATCAGACTGCCGTTGATCCTCGACGAGATCCTCGCCAACAGCGACGAGCAGCGCGCCCTCGCCATCATCGAGGCAACTATTGAAATCTGTCGATCGGGCCGGCAGGTCTTTTACTTCACCGCGCAGAGCGATGAAGTCGGAAAATGGATCAGCCTCTTGCAGCAGCAGTCCGACGTGCCGTGGAAGACCATCGACCTGGCCGCCGCGCGCGGTTTCGCCGAATCGGAACGGTTGCCGTTTCCGGAGGTTTCGCCGCTGCCGCCGTCGGCAATACCTGAGCCGGGTGCAGCAAGCCACGAAGACTACGGCCGCACCTTGAACGTCTCCGGCTTCGATCTGGTGTCTGGCCGGATCGGCAGCTTGCACGTTTGGTATCTGATCGACGACAACCAGACGGTGTTTCAACTCGTGCGGGCCGGCATCCATCGCTGGGGCCAGCTTCGCAACCTGATGGATCGCGGCGCTACCGCCCTGCTCGGTGCTGACAGCGAGAGCATTTACGAGCGCGCCCTGGCCGCGGAACATGTTGTCCAGTGCCTCGCCGACAACTGGCGCATCGGGCGCGGCATCCCCGTGGATCGCGCCGCCATCGCCGATTCCAACGCGGTGAGCAAACAGTTTATGGATGTTGTTTCTGCGCTGAACGCAGAACTGGACGGCAACGCCGCCGCGGTTATCCGGGGGCTGCGAGAGAAGAAGGTCAAGAACTTTCGCTCGATCTTTCTGGAGAAACTGCGGGACTACTTCCTCGAGCACGGTCACCTGGACGAGCGTCCCATGCTCTCCTCGGAGCAATTAAGGGAGCATGCACTCATTGCCGCCGACGCCGACCTGAAAGCTGGTCGTATTACAGTCGAGAAGATCGATGAGCTCATCGGCCGGCTGATCGTTCCGCAGGCTGCCGCGTAGGGCTTGCGCCGGGCTTTAAGGTCACGGTCCGGTTGCATGAGACCTCACGGGGTTCATCCCCGTGGGGGATGAGTGTGGGAAGCTCATAACCCAGCCGAAGGCGAAATTTTCCTTCGTCCGCCACCGGCGCGCTGACACCGGTCCGCAACGCGGCCCGACGCACGGTGCAGATGTCGGGATGATCCAATGTCGTTGTCGACACGAAATTTATTTGACAACACTGTCCCTGAACGTCAAGCTCAACCCGCTTCGCCGGGGCTTTTCTGCGCTCCTGCGATCCGTCAAGCCGACGGACGCTGCTCTTTATACACAAATCCCGCAGACAAACCTGGCCAACGTATCGTCTTCTCGCCAACGCCTATAGGGGGCCCGGCCAAGGGCGCCTAATTATGAATCGGCCGGGTCTCAGTGATTTCATGGCATCGATCACAGGGGATTGAAACCACGGAGGCACGGAGCGGAGATCATTGAATTTGCTGCCGGTAATCGCTCGGGTGGTGTTATCAACTGATCGATCACAGTGACCGTCGGTGAGCGACGATTACCGGCAGAAAATTCAATGATACGGTTTTATCGGGAGGGCGAAGGAGTCGAACAGAGACAGCTGCAATCGTCAGTGAAACGTTCTTCCTGGTCACTCCACCATGCTCCCAGAGAATTCAAAGGTCTCCGACTTCGTGTCTCCGTGCCTCCGTGGTTCCATTCCCCTGTGACCGGCCACGACATTACCTAACTATGACGGGCCGCGTGCAGACTATCCATCTATACGCGGAGCCCCCGGGTCATCTCCTTTGAGTAGTTTATAAAGGGCAGACCTTGCGTCGCTCGGGGCGTCAAAAACAATTTCCTATGCAATGAGATTATCCGGTTTCGCCGGGGCCCTGACGGCCGCTTTCTGCTTACCCACGCGCGACGGTAGTAGAAAGAATTTTCCTTCGTGGTTGCAGAAGCCGATGATTCGTGGCACAATATGACATGAGCAAAAGAAAACGAAAACTCGGCCGTGGCGTTGCCATGGTCGGTGCGGGTATGTCGAAATTCGGCATGTTTCGTGATCAGGATTCCAAGGACCTTTTCACCGATGCTTTCACCGAGATGACTGTCTCGGTGGATAAGGGGTTCGATCCAACGGACATCGATGCACTGTATCTCGGCAATTTCACCAACGACGTATTCGCCCGCCAGTCGCATTGGGGTGCGATCCTCTCCGACTCTCTCGGGCTCGTCCCCCGGCCGGCCACCCGAATCGAAGGCGCCTGTGCCTCGAGCGCGCTGGCTTTCCGGGAAGCGGTGCTGGCCATTGCCTCGGGGTTCTACGACATCGTTCTGGTGGGTGGTTTCGAGGACATGTCGAAACGATCCACTGAGGAGGTCGCCGAGGGACTGGCTCTGGCTGCCATTCCCTATGAGCGCAAAGCCGGGTTCACATTTCCCGGTGTGTTCGGCGCCATCGCAACGGCTTATTTCCACCGCTACGGTGCCTCGCGTGAGCACCTGATGAACGTCACCATCAAGAGCCACAACAACGCCCCTCTGAACCCGAAAGCCCAGTTCAAAGCGTCGATCAAAGACATTATGGCATCGAAAGTCAAACGGGCAGAAAGCAAGGGTGGGCTCATTCCGGATTGGACCGATGAAAAGGCGTTTCTCGGCGATCCCCAGGCCAATCCGATGATTGCCTGGCCCATGTATATGTTTGACTGCAGCCCGATCAGCGACGGCGCCGCTGCCATTCTCCTGGTCGGCGAGGAATTGGCTCGGCAGTTTACGGACGAACCGCTCTATGTTGCCGGCCTCGGGCAGGCCAGCGGGCGCGGGCTCCACGCCGCCGCTGATCTGACGTATTTCGAAGCTACCCGCGCCGCCGCTGATGAAGCGTACAACATGGCCGGTCTAACGCCTGATGACATTCAATTCGCGGAAGTTCATGATTGCTTTTCCATTGCCGAAATCCTGCACATCGAAGACCTCGGTTTTTTTCAGCCCGGCACCGGCTACAAAGCCGTCGCCGACGGGTCGACTGCCCTGGATGGATCAAAACCGATCAACACCTCGGGCGGTCTGAAGTGCAAAGGTCACCCCGTTGGTGCCACCGGGACCGCACAGCTGATCGAGGTCTGGGACCAGTTGCGAAACAGCGCCGGCGAACGGCAGGTGCCGATCAAGGATTTACGAATCGGCGCCGCTCACAACCTCGGCGGCACCGGCGGTACCTGCACATTCACCATTCTCGAGAGGAGATAATCGATCCATGAGGGGCGGGCGATAGCGAGTCGCCTCGATGGCGGTGTTCTATCAAGCCAAGAGTAACGAATGCGGGCGCTGAGTGACGACTTTCAGTCCGCCGGCCGGCGGATCCTTGTCCTCGGAACGCGTCAGCGTGATCTTCGGACGTAACAGGAAGCAATCGGAATCGAGGACGGGGACGAAGGACGAGGGCGAATCGAAACGTCCGTGTTCGAAAATACGACAGCAGAGAATCAATCAGTCGAGCGAATGCAGGACACCGCGCCGCTCAGGCGAGCGTTGCGCCCACAACTAGAATATTATAGAGTCTGTATCTTATGACGACAGAACGATCCATGACCGATCACGGGTTCGAACAGTTTCTCGGAGAAGACAAGCTGATGGGATCTCGATGCACCGGCTGTGGCGTCCTGTTCGTGCCCCCGCGCGCGGTATGCATCGAGTGTCGCTGCACGGCAATGAAATGGGTTGAGATGAACGGCAGCGGTCGGCTGGTTGCCTTTACCTGTATCGCGATTGGGCCCCCGTCCATGGCCCGGGAAGGATACGGCCGCGACAACCCTTACTGCTCCGGTGTTGTCGAACTCAAGGAGGGACCGCGCGTCGTTGCGCGAATAGAAGGCGTGGACACGAAGCACCCCGAAGCCATAAAAATCGGGATGCCGTTACGGGTTACGTACCTGCACCGAAAAGCCGGTGACAGCCCCGCAACCGTCCTCGCATTCTTGCCGTCATAGAGCGTCGGCGCAGGCCGCTGTCTCGGACTCGCCGGCCGAGACGACATGGTGTATGTCGTGCACCCTGTCGGCACTGTAATATTGCGGATTTGTTTAATGTGATATACCGTACGCAGGAAATTCCCGAAACCCGCATACGTGAATTACCGTTCCATGTTCATGTTTCGGAAAAACCAGATCGTCTATCGCAAGATCAAGGATTATCTCCAGGTTGTCAGCGACACCAACCGGCTGTTCGGCGTGAGCATGGATTATTACCTGGAGCAAGGGATTGATGATCATTTCAATGCCCTGGCGCAGAAGACATACAAACGCGAATCCGATGCCGACGATCTGCGGCGCGAAGTCGAAGCCGAGCTTTACGAGAAATCCCTGCTGCCCGAATCCCGGGAGGACATACTCCAGATCATCGACAAAGTCGACTGGGTCGCCAACAAGTGCGAATCCATCCTACGCCGTCTCTACACGCAGAACATTCGACTTCCCAGAGGGCTCAACGGCAAGGTGAGGGAGTTGATCGATCTGAGCATCGAGACAACCGACCTCATGCTCGAGGCCGTCGACGATGTCCTCACCCGGATGCGGCAGATAAAGATTCTCGTGCGGAAGATCGATTCCAACGAAAGCATTGGTGACCAGATGGAAATGGACATGGTATACGAGATCTTTCACGGCGAGTACGATCCGGTCGACCGGCTGATGTTTCGCGACATCATCAATCTCATCGGCGATCTGCTGGACCTGGCCGAAACCATTTCCGACAACCTGACCATCTTCGCCATCAAACGGCAGGTCTAGAGTTTTTTCGATCAAGATCGAAAAAACTGAACT
>CAUZRT010000082.1:0-11334 GCA_963582235.1 Lentisphaeria bacterium | reverse complement strand
ACATCCAGAAATCCGGCACCCGTCGCGAGGAACTGCTGCTACATCCCGATGAACTCGAGCGCATCTGGCAGCTGCGCCGGCTCATGAATGACATTCAGCCTGTCGAAGCCATGGAACTGCTCATCAAGAAAATGAAGGAAACCGAGAACAACGTCGAATTCCTCCTTGCCATGAAAAAATAGCTGCAGCCCTTTGACTACATCTGCGGGGCGATAAAATTATATCGCCGACGGAGATCTTCGTCAGATTCCGTCCCGTGGACCAGCCAAATCGCCGTGCGTTATCACATCGTCGACACACCGGCCGCCTGGATTTATCCTGATCAAGTCATTCATTAATCCCCTGAGGCGAAAGCCGTAAATTGAAAGAAATTCGCCCTATGGAAAGAATCACGTGCCCATATTGCGAAGTCGAAGTCAAGATTGGAGACGTCGACCACGAAGGTGGAGCCTGTCCGGAATGCGGGGCAAGGATCACCGGATCGTTGCTGTTCGACGGTTCCCGGCGTCGAGCCCGATGGCGACTTGGAAGCCTTCGATAAGGACGAAGCGTGACATTTGACGTTGCCGCGCAACGACCTATGTCTCCCCGCCCCTTCCCCTGCAGACGTTCGACAGCATAGCAGCTGCATGAATCCCGTTGCCCCTGGCGGCCACGGATCACTGCGTCCCGCTAGAATCGTCACTCGCCGGTATTCTCGCTCTCGCTGATCCGGGCGTCTGGATCACAACCGTGAGCTCGCCTTTCCATTTACGATCGCCATGGGCCGCCACCATTTCGCCGGCTGTCCCCCGAAGGCACTCTTCGAATCGTTTGGTTGCCTCGCGTACCACAACCACCTGTGTCCCGGCTCCGATCTCCTCGGTAATCTCACGCAGGAGACGCGCAATGCGGGCGGGCGATTCGAAGAGAATAACCGTTTTTTGCTGCTCGCCGATCTGCCGCAACAGCACCCGGCGTCTTCCCTCCTTACGCGGCAGGAAGCCGATGAATCGAAAATCCGACACGGGCAGCCCGGCGGCTACCGCAGCATGTGTTAACGCCGATACACCGGGCACCACAACGGGTTCGATTCCCGCGGCTATGGCTTCACGCACAAGGAGATAGCCGGGGTCGGAAATGCATGGGGTTCCCGCGTCTGAAAGCATGACGACTTTCATGCCGCTGCGCACCTTTTCCAACAATTTCTCCGTCTTGCGATGCTCGTTATGCATGTGGTAACTGGTCACGGGGCAGTGCACATGGTAATAGCTCAGCAGCTTTTGCGCCCGCCGCGTATCCTCTGCCGCAATCAGATCCGCCTCCTTCAGGATGCGAACCGCCCGGTAGGTAATGTCCTCCAGATTACCGATGGGTGTCGCCACAAGCGCCAGGTGACCGTCGTCGCATGAATGCATGAGCAGAGCTCCCGATCCGGCCGCATGGCGCCCGAGTTATGGCTGGCAGAAACATATCGTCCTCGTCCTCGACGGCAAATCGATAACGAGGACGAGGACGAAGGACGAGCAAGTTTCAAAGAAGGAGGAGTGGAAGGATGGCACAGCGGAAGAATGGAATGGAATGATTGAGTATGGGAATGTTAGACCCTTCCAGTATCTCTCATCATCCCATATACAGACCGCCGTCAATGGATATTTCCTGACCGGTGATGTAATTCGCCGCATCGGATGCGAGAAAGGCAACAAGATCAGCAACTTCATCCGCCCTGCCAAAACGCCGTGCCGGGATGTCCCGGAGGATGTCCTTCTTTTTCTTGCCTTCAATTGCCGCAGTCATCGGCGTATCGATGAACCCGGGACTCACGGCATTGACCTGTATACCAGAGCCGGCAAGCTCGCGTGCCGCCGATTTCGTAAAACCCGATAGTCCGGACTTAGCCGCGGCGTAGTTGGCCCGTCCGGCACCCCCCAGCCGACCGGCATCGGAAGAAATGTTGATTATTTTGCCGCGACGCTGCCGCGCCATGATTATGGCCACCGCACGGGTGAGGAAGAACACGGCCGTCAGGTTGGTGTCGATAACCTCCTGCCACTGGTTGTCGCTCATGAACGACAGAAGGCTGTCGGCAAGCACACCGGCATTGTTGACAAGAACGTCGATGTGTCCGTGGCTCTGATGCAATCGATCAACCAACTCCTTCGCGGCAACCGAATCCCGCAAATCCGCCCGGCAGCTCTCCGCCGTACCACCGGTTGAGCGAATCTCATCCAGCAACGCGGCCGCGGCGGTTTCGTTGGTATGATATTGCAGGCACAATGTGCAACCCTCGCGGTGAAATCTGCGGGCAATCGCCGGGCCGATGCCCCCCGTGGCGCCCGTGATCAGGACAACATGCCGCTCGCCGGCTGGCGACGCCTGCGAACCCGGATCCTGCTGTTCGACGGTGTCGACGGCGCCGGGCAAATCAACCTCGCTTTTCAGTGATTCGTTCATTCTCTCCGTCCCCAGACCGCCCCGTTCGGCACCCTCGCCCTGATCGTCATCGGCGGCCGATAAAACCTGATCCGCGACCCCCTCGCGCATGGCAATGAAAGCTTCGACATCCCGGCGATGAATGACGGCGCCATCAGCCGCGGCTGACAGTGCCGCCGGATCGATGTTGTGCTTCTTTGCCAACGTGCGGGCTGCCGGTGAAAAGCGGAGGCGCGGATTGGACGGCTCTGAAGAGGGCGCCGGCTGCTCCGCCGCGAGTTGCTCCTTCTGCATGTCGAGAATCCGCTGGTTTTCCGCGGCCACTTCGGGTATGGCCTGACCCGGAGCGCCGAACGCCGCCAGGATGTAACCCACCGGCACCACGCTCTTCTCCGGTGCGAATATTTCCAGCAGGCAACCGTCGTATGGCGATTCGTATTCGAGGACCGTTTTGTCCGTGATGAATTCGACCAACGGCCGTCCTTTGACGACCGATTCGCCCGCCTTGACGAACCAGGCGCCGACGGTGGCCTCGTCCATATTCTCATACAGTTTAGGCAGTCGGAATATTTCAATGGGGGGGGCAGACATAGGGAAATGCGTGGTTCGTATCACGTAACGCGTGATGCGTGATGCGTAATGCGTAATGCTGTGGCTGGATGACGTATACTATATGGCGCCTGATCCGGCTTGTCAGATGATCGGATCGATAAATCTTCGGGGCCGCGATACCTGCCGATGCGGTGACGCACCGGCCAACGCAGCAAGGGTACACGACATCGAAGGGGGGACTGACCCAATGCCCCCCAACTTAAGCGTCGAAAAGTAACATTCGCACTGCCGCTACTCGTAATTAACCGATTCGAAATCGATCCATTCGTATTCGTCGGCATAGACAGGCGCACTGATAATGGGAAGACGGTCGTCGAGGACGCCCCCCCCAGAGGCACTGGCCGGGACGGCCGGTAATTGGAGGGCCGATGTCCACAGCGGCCGCTGCGAATGAGAAGGCACGAAGGGCAGCGATCGCAGGACGGCCGCAACGCGGACCAGCAGGCGAAGCCGACACCCCGGATGTCGACCATCGGCCGCAACCTCTTCACCGAACCATCACCTCAAGCGATCCGATTACGCGGGACCGATTACGAATGGATCGATCACGAGTTACACGGACCGCGGCTTAAGTTGGGGGCATTGGGTGCTGACCCAATGCTATTAAGTTTCTTGTGAGGAGCGCCCGCCGTCTCGTAACAGCACATTTCTTGATTGTCACGAACTGTCCGCTATGGCGACTCGGTCGAGGGTGAAAACTTAGCTGGCGGAGCCAGGTTGAGGATACTCCTCAACAACCGCGCGGAAAGCCAAGCTATTCGTACTTGCCCCCTTTTATGTCGTGCACCAACGCTGCGGCCGCCCCTACCACTGTGATACCGCCGTGTTATATTTACCGGTATGAACAAGAGGACCGTTCGCGATATTGACCTGACCGGTCGGAAAGTCGTCATGCGTGTCGATTTCAACGTCCCCATCGAGGCCGGCAGGATAGTGGACGACACACGTATCCGTGCGGCGCTGCCGACAATCCATTACATCATCGAGCGACAGGCGGCACTGATACTGATGAGCCATCTTGGCCGACCCCGAGGGACGGGCTATACCGAAGAATTCAGCCTGAGCCCCGTAGCCGCGTATCTTGAGAAACTCATGGGGCACGAGGTGGCGATGGCTTCGGACTGCATCGGTCCGGAGATTGAGGCGCTGGCCAGGAAATTGCAGACCGGCCGGATCCTGATGCTGGAAAATACGCGCTTTCACACCGAGGAGGAGGGCAAGGTGGAGACTGCAGGGATGGATGCGGAATCCGCGATAGCTGCCAAGGTGAACATGGAGAAACGCCAGCGTGACATGGCACGGCAGCTCGCGGCGCTCGCTGATGTCTACGTGAATGATGCGTTCGGCGCCGCCCATCGGGCACACGCGTCCACAACGGTGATCGCCGAGTTTACCGAGGCCGCAGTCGCCGGCATTTTGATGGACACGGAGCTCCAGTACCTTGGTGATGCAGTTGAGAGTCCAAAGCGCCCATTGCTGGCGATTGTTGGCGGAGCAAAAATATCCGGAAAACTCGCGGTACTCAAACAGTTGATCCCGAAAGTTGATGCCTTGATAATCGGGGGTGGCATGGCGTATACATTTTTCAAGGCGCAGGGGCGCGGGATTGGGACGTCGCTTTGCGAGGACCAGCTGATCGAAACCGCCCGCAATACGCTCCGGATGGGGCAAGATTGCGGTACGGAAATCCTGTTACCGGTGGATAACGTTGCCGCCGATGACTTCGATGCCAACGCCAACACCCGAATAATTGAAGAACCGGACGATTTTCCCGATGGCTGGATGGGGATGGATATCGGACCGGGTACCTTCGAAATATTCTCCGATCGGATTGCCAAGGCGGCGACGATTATTTGGAACGGGCCGCTGGGTTGCTTCGAAATGGCACCGTTTGCCAAGGGGACCATGGCGGTCTGCCGTGCCGTCGCTGCGTCGGACGCCGTGAGTATCGTTGGCGGCGGCGATTCCGTGAGCGCCGTCCAACAGAGCGGCCTCGCGAATGAGATGAGCCACATTTCGACTGGCGGCGGTGCGGCGCTCGCATTTCTCGAGGGCAAGGAACTCCCGGGCGTGGCAGCGCTCGATGACGCTTAGGACTCGCCCCTTTGACGTCATCTTCCGACGATTCTCGCTCGCGAGATCCGCGACGTACCTCGCGGCACGACTGTGGTCTCGCTCGGTTGCATCGGCAAGCCGTCAGCTGACGGACTAACGCCAAACGGACGGCCAAAAATGGGAAATTATTTTTACGCGAGCCCTTAGCCGCCGCGATGGAGTTTGTCGGGCCAACGCCATCAACCATGTACCAATGACCGATTACCATCAACAATCGTAACTCCTCAGGTGGAGGGTGGACGGTGGGGGGAGTAAGATCCGGTTAACGTCTGTCGCCCACGCACGGAGATCGCCTTTGCGAATATCGCATTAGACGCTGGGATTCGGTCGCGACCGTCCGCCGTCCACCCTCAACCTGATTAGTTACCAACAATCAACCATTCCCAGATTCCCTCATCATGTCAAGAAAGCTTATCATCGCCGGAAACTGGAAGATGAATCACACGGTCGCTTCGACCCGGGAAGTCGTGAGCGGTTTTATCGATGAACTCGGCACCGTGACGGCAGTCGACATCATTGTTTGTCCGCCCTTCACGGCACTGAGCGCGGCAGTGAAAGCAGCGGGCGGCTCCAATATCGCGGTGGGGGCGCAGAATGTTCACTGGGCCGACAGCGGCGCCTTTACCGGCGAGATCTCGGCCGATATGCTGGCCAAGATACCGGTCCAATACGCCATTATCGGCCACAGCGAACGCCGTCAGTATTTCGGGGAGACGGACGAAACGGTCAGCCATCGTCTGCGCGCCGCCATCGATTCACACCTGCTGCCGATTGTCTGTGTCGGTGAGTCACTGGATCGGCGGCAGGCGGGCCATACGGAAAGCGTTGTCGCCGGACAGATCGAAAACGGGCTCAATGGTATTAGTGCCGATGAAATGCGTACGGTAACGGTTGCCTACGAACCGGTCTGGGCAATCGGGACTGGAGAAACAGCAACGCCTCAGCAAGCCCAGGCGGTGCATCGATTCATTCGTGGTCGGCTTGGCCGGCAATTCAGCGAGGAGATTGCCGCGGGGGTCCGTATCCAGTACGGCGGCTCGGTCAAAGCGGAAAATGCCGCGAATCTCATGGCGCAGCCGGACATTGACGGCGCCCTTGTTGGCGGCGCCAGTTTGAAAGTGGATGAGTTCAGTGCGTTAGTGCGGAACTGTCTGTGAATTTTGCGTCGGCTGACGGATCATGGGTGGGCTAAACCCTGTAAGAGGGGGTTTTCATCCAGTCCCTGATACCGTTTGCTCGAACGGTTTTTACAGCGTATGTTATAGATCCGTTAATCGAAATCCAGGGCAAGAGTAAGGTAAGAATTATCGCGGAACCATATTCAGTTCTGCGGCGAAAATATTTACCCGGGAGACCCCATGCACCAGTTTCTGATCACGTTTCTGACAATTATTGAAGTCATCATCGCGCTGATATTGATTTGCGTAATTTTGATGCAACGCAGCAAATCCGGCGGTGGCCTCGGCGCCATCACCGGCGGCGGCGCGACGGAGGAGGTCTTTGGTTCCGGATTCGGCAATGTGTTGACGAAAGTCACAGTCGGCTTCTGCATTGCCTTTTTCCTCAATACCATGGCACTGACAGTCCTGCAAAGCTATTGGAATAAGAGCGTCATGGACAATGTCGAGGGGGCCGCCGGCGCCTCGGCGGGCGCCAACGCATCGGGTTCCGGCTCGACCAGCCCGGCGCCGGCTCAAGACGGTTCCGCGATCCAGCCGGCCGCGGCGGGCCAGTCGCCGGCCACGAACCGGGGCGGTTCCGGAAGCCAGCCGACCGAGCCGTCCGCCTTCACCTCGCTACCGGCGCCGGTAGCGGACGATGCCATCCCGGTTCCTCCGAATCGAGGCGGCTCCGGCAAAGAACCGGCAAATGCAGACGGCTCGGCAGACAAACCGTAACCGGAACGGTCCAACCTGTGTTCCAACTGAAGGCAACTATTAAGAACACTCAAGGTATTCATCTCCGACCGTCCGGCGTTATAATGAAGGCTGCTGAGACGTTCAAGGGTAATATCGAGATTGTATCCGATTCGGGTTCCGTCGACCTCCGCTCCATTTATGATATCATGATTCTCGGACTGGAAAAGGGCGACAGCATCACCGTTCGTGTCGCCGGCGACGGCGCCGGCGACGAGGCCTTCGGGAAAAAATTGGCAGAACTCTTCGAGACGGAGTTCGATTTCCCTCCGCAAGACTGACTTTCAGGAAACCGGCCGATTGGCCACATTTTATGGTTTCAGGTGCTCTCTATGAAAAGCGCATATGAACTGGCATTGGAGCGGATGGGCGGCGAACCAATTCGGAAGCTGACAAACGAGCAGAAGGCGAAGATCGCGGAGATCGATGGCAAGTATCAGGCAAAGGTCGCCGAAGCGGAGTTTGCGAATAAGGAAAAGGTAGCTCAGGCGAGAGGCGAGGCGGAAAAACTCGAGCAATTCCGCGAAGACCTGGCGGTCGAACTGGCGTCCATCCGCGAGAAGTGCGAGCGGGAGAAAGAGAAGATTCGGAAGAGCGCGGAGTGAAGCGTGATATTACGCCACGAGCTTCGATACCTGTCTAATCAATAATTGCCGCGGCGAAGGATTCCGTCGGGAGTGTCCGATGACGGGAGAGGTCGGAGAAGCGCCGACACTCACCCGCCTTCGTTCGCCACGGGTGTATCAACGGGCTTTCCCTGGACCGTCTTGCCGCTGCCTTCGGTATTGCTACCCGTTCCCGTATCCCCAGCGGCTTTGCCGCTTCCGTCAGCGTTAACCCCAGCGGCTTTGCCGACACCCTCGGTATTCTCGAGGGCAGTCTGGAGCTTCGCCCTGGCACCCTCCGCAGCGGCTTTGCCGCTATCCTCGGTATTTACGGTCGCGGTCGCGCCGCTGCCCTCGGTGTTCGCATCCGCTTGGGGCTCCCCGGCCGAGGCATCGTCTTCCTTCTCTTTCGCCTTCACGAAGTCCTTGCGCTCGAGGATAAGATCTTCGATGGTGTAGGATGAGACAAGGTACGTCCAGCTTTTAAATCGATCGAACTCGGTCTTGAACTTCTCCTGGGCTTCCACGATCTTTTCCTTGTGCTCAGTCTCCCGCTTCCCCTTGTCTTCGGGTGTTTCGTCCTCCGGGGCTTCGGGCATGGGCGGCTCGAGGTAAGCGACGGCGACGCGCATCGGGTAATCGCCATCGTCCAGCTTCTTGCCGACATCGACGGTATAGGTAAAACCGTCGAATGACTCTGCGATGAACCGGCGAGTGTCGTCACCGGCGAATCCCAGTTCGTCGTCCGACGTTGCCGGATCGACGATTTTATTGAAACTGGGATAGCGCAAGGCACTATCGACTTGGCTGACCTCGCTCTTGTCGAGTTCCTCTTCCGGACCGATGGCGCCGGGCAGATCGAGCTCGAGCGAGTCGTTTTCCGCTTCACGCTTGACGCTCCATACGACCGTGTTTCCCTGCTTCGCCGTGCCGCGCTTGATCTTATCCAGCTTGAAGAATGTCTTGTCGAGCCAATTGTCGCTACTGTCGCTGATGTCGCTGAAGGCCTCCGTAACGAGGGCCACGGTCCCGGACTGCGGTTTCAGGAGGTAGCGTCCATCGGGATAACCCCCGTAGGATCCGGACCCCTCCTGCGCCGGCTTTTTCATGTGCTGTTTCCCGAGCACGACCTTGGAAACGAGCGAATCGTTCCTGTCAAAGAATTCAACCAGCGTCCCAGTCTTCTCCTTCTTGTCCGGCCCGTTCAATTCCAGGCGGCCGTATTCGTTTTCCCCGGCCTCGATGACGTGCATAACCTTGAGATCCGTCACTTTTCTCAAAAATCCTGCAATCTTTTTGAAATCTGCAGCATAGCCGTGATGGCTGGCCACAGTCCAGCGGTTCTCCTTCCTTTCCAGTTCGACGGATTTGTCCTTCGTCCTGATCGCCAGCCGCCGAATGTCGTTGGCCGGGAAATCTGGGAACAGCCGATCGGTCGTTTCATCCGCCGCCGGCTCCCAGTCGGCCTGGTTTTGCCGCATGACGAGCCAGCCGATAATACAGATGATTACGCAACAGATTATCAGAATAATTAACTGCTTCGCCTTCATGACCCGGACGCCCTCCGTCTTCGACTGAATCCAAGCCCGATCCCCGTCAAACAGACAAGCGCGGGAATCAGGGCAATGTTACACCATTGCGCCGTGGTCTCGATTTTGTCGATGTCACGGCGCAGATTCTTGCGTAGCTCCTTGAGGTTCTTTCTAAATTTGACCTGCTTTCCCTGCCATTTCTTCAACGCTTCCTCCTGTTCGCGCGAGCGGACGATGCGTTGATCCTGGTCGTCCTCCGGCCGCTGCTGCAGTTTGCGGATCTCGGTCCGTGTTTTTTCCAACTCTTCCTCGAGCCCGGCAATCTCCGCCTTGTACTCTTCCTCGGCCTCGCGCTGCTTCGCGCGCACCTTTTCGAACGGCCGGTGCGTGATCGTGCGCGAGCGAATGGAAATCAGGTTCGTGTCGCCGCTCAACTGCTCGACGGCGTTCTGCAGGAGGTTGTTGTTGTCGCTGAGCAGCGACATCACGGTCTGACCAAAGAAATTGACCTTGCGAAGCCAGAAATCGTCGAAGATCATGTCCGTATCGCCGATAAGAATAACGGCACTGGTTTCCTCTGCTTCTTTGAGAGAATCGTCCGTCTTCTCACCATCCTCCGAAACATCGGAGGCATCGTCGCTGGGCGGACCGTCCGGAAAGGCGGTTTTGAACTTGCCGATGAGGCGAACGGCCAACGCGTATTCGGTGTCGTCGGATTCGAAGTCCTTGGTGATGCCGGTCGGTCCTCCGAAGCGTACCTTGAAGGAATCAACAAGCTGTGTCTCGCTGGATGAGTTGATCAGTACGGTCTTGGTTACATTTTCGTTAATCGGATCACCGGTGAAGGCGCCGGCATAGGCGATGAACATCCGGTCGAGTCCACCTGTAATAATCTGGTCTGCATTCAAGGCGCGCCGATCGAGGTCGAGAACGGGCGGCATCAGCGTGCTGGCGCCGGAGCGCTGCCGCTGCTCGAAAGCGTAGTTCATGTCGGCGACGACTTTGTCCGTGGCGAAGCCGATGCCCCAGGCGTCGAAAAGCTTGTCAAGGGATGAGGAGTTTTGCGCAAACTGCGGTTGCCCGGGCGCCTGGGGCAGCTTGTTCTGCTCGTCCCAGGCGGAAAACGGGTCGACGAAGGCAATCAGATTGCCGCCGCGCATGATAAACTGGTCAATGGCAAATTGTGTCTTGTCCGAAATCTCCTTGGGATGCACAAGCACCAGTGTCTTTATATCATCGGGAATCGAATCGGCCGTCAGTTGAACTTCGCGGACATCATAGTCCCGTTTGAGCTCCGTAACGAATGCCCACGGCGGTTTGCCCTGCTGCTGCGGCATCCCGAATTGCGAACCGCCCCCGGGCATGCCCATGATCGGATAGGCGGACATCACACCAATGGTCTTGCGCTCTGGATTTGCCACCCGGTAAATGGCACGGGTGATATTGTACTCGAGGCTGTTTTCGCTGGACGGCTCCAGCCTCGGTAAGGCCATGGTCGCATCGATACAGTTGATGGCAAGGCCGAAGTACAGCGGCTCGCTGGTAAGCGACACCTGAAACCCCTCGATGCCGTCGAGTTGCGCCTTGTCCGCATCGTCGGAATCCGGCAGGGGATTGTACTTCTCCACCTTTATCTTGCCGCCGCCGGCTATTTTATACTCCTTCAACAGGTCCTCGACGCGGCTGGCATAGCTCTTCAAATGTACCGGCATGTCGTTGGTGCTCTTGGTGCAGTAAAAACGCAGGACGACCTTGCTCTCGAGATTCTTAAGAATCTTCTTCGAGCCGTCCGCCAGCGTATAGAGCTTGTCGTGGGTAAAGTCGGCGCGCAAGTGGACATACCCGAGGATGAAATTGAGTCCGATCACGACGATGGCAATGCAGATGATGCCTGTTCCGGAAGACAGAAGAGTCGTCAAATCCTTTGATACTTTGCTCATGATAAAAAATGGAAAGTTGGAAGATTGGAAGATTGGAGTGCCGCAACTCGACATTCCACCATTTCATCGTTGCCCAGGGCTCACCGATAATTGCGCGTACCTATTGCCGACTCGGTGAGTTTTGATCCATCATTCCCATACTTCGTTATTCCACCATTCCAATACCTCGCTCTTTCACCGCCGGCTGTGCAATATGACAGAC
>CAUZRT010000081.1:0-11486 GCA_963582235.1 Lentisphaeria bacterium | reverse complement strand
CGCCAGCTGGCGAACCCGCGCCAACGCGGCGGCGTAATCACCGCCTCCATACAGTGAGTCCGCCAGGTTCTGAAGCGTCGGCGCATAGTTCGGGTTGATCGCCAACGACTTTGTAAAGCTGGCCCCGGCCTCGTCGTGTAGCTGCAGCTTGGAATAGGCTACGCCCAGATTGTTGTATGCTGGATGGAAATCTGGTTGAATCCTGATGGCCGCCAGATAATGCTCAACGGCCTCGTCAAATCGCTTCTGTTTGAAACGGGCCAACCCCATGTGCACATGCGGCTCAGGCACCGTGGCATCTCGTTCCGCCGCTGCCGGTTTTGACAGGCAGAAACATATCGTCCTCGTCCTTCGTCCTCATCCTCGACAGCAAATCGATAACGAGGACGAAGGACGAGGACGAGCAAGCCTCAAGGCAGACTTCAGCAATCCGCACCATTGACTCGAGAAGCGGTCAGGACAGTGCTAATTAGTGTCTGCGCGAAAACTCGAGATTTCCCGATTCGCGGCGGAGGCCCGCCGTCGCTCCAGCCTCAAACTCATGTCAGACGGACCCCCTCGGAGCGACCGGCTGGCCCCGTCGAGGGGTTTTCGTTCAGCCACTAATTACCTGAGTCCTTAGCCATGACGTCTTCCAGGAATATTTCCCCGCCCTCTTTCACTTCCCGGTAAAATTCAGCAGGATCACGGAGAGGATGCCCAGCCCAATACCAATATAACTTCGCCGACTGATTCGTTCATTGAGCAGCAGCGCCGAAACGGCCACCGTGAGAATCACGCCGCCCGCCATCGTCACGGGGAATACAACGAAGCCCTCGAAAATGGCGAGCGCCGCCAGAATTGCCTGGACCTGAAAGATGTTAGCCAGTCCAATCAGAGTCCCCGTGACAATCTCCATGATGCGCGGTCGCCGGCGCCGGACGATCAGCATCACCACCGACATGACAGCCGTTAAGCCGAATGCGGCCAGGACGTAAGTCATCCATTCGTCCGGACGACACATGTGCTTGAACGCCTCCTGGGCCACGCGCGAGCTTCCTGCTGCCAGGAACAGGCAGAGCATGGCCAGCACCGACTGCCACGGCAGACGGACACTGAGTGTCGCCGAATCGCGGCCACCCACCAGAAGCAGTGCCGGACAGGCAATGACGATCCCGGCGGCCTGCACCCGGCACGGGGATTCCCCCCAGATGACAATACCGCAAACGACCGCGAGCAGGATGGAGAGTCGCGATATCACCGCGGTGAGCGCGGCGCCCTTCCAATGGGCCACATGAACAAGAAAGAAAAAGGCGATGAAATAGCCCAGCCCATTGATCGCGCCCCAAAACCCCGACATCGACACAACAGCGCCTGGATGCCCCATCGGGACGATCATCATGACCGCCGTCAAGCCCGCCACGATGTAATTGGTAGCGCCAACGGTGTAAACGTCGAGTTTACGCACCTGCGACCATCGGATCAGCAGAATGAAGGACGAGCTGAGAACGATATTGAGGATTAGGTAAACCATAATAATGCGTGATTCTCACGTACTTTGCGGATACTCGGACAAGTTGAATCCGAACCATCATCATCGGTTGTAAATTTAACTATTTTTAAATAATATACTTATGGCTTAATTTATGCTTTTTAACGAATCTTTCTCATAGCACCCCGCACTATGGCCGCAAGACTCGGTCGGATTTTCCCAACGTAGCATAGGCATCCTGCCTGTGGCACCGAACGACAGTACCGATTCTCGGCGATTCCAACCGAGTTTCGCGGCCGCGGACCGTTTTCATGTCCGGCCCCCTGCCTGCCTTGGCTTCCTGCCTTGTCTTCCCGCCCCCCTTATTATATCTTACCCCGTTACGTCTAAAAGTATTGTAATAACGGGCGGTTGCCGACTTTCCCAGAGGGTCTGCCATGAACGAATTCAGTCACCACATCGACAAACATGCCGGCTGCGGATGGGATTACGTACACCTCCAATGTGTTGACGGCGACACGGGAAAGGAACGGGCGGCTGTCGAGCTCGCCCCGGAAGGCGGGGCGAATTTATTCGGTTTCAGCGTTGACGGCACCGATTATATCGTCGATTTTACCCAAGAGGCCGGGCAAGAGCTGCTCGGATCGCCCGTCCTCTATCCGACACCAAACCGTGTCCGCAATGCCACCTTCGAGTTTGAGGGCGACGTGTTTACATTCGCCGCCAATGACGGCACGAATTTTCTGCACGGATTGGTCAAGGACAGCCCGTGGGTCTACGACGAACCCGTTGTCGCTGATGACGGCATCTGCGTAACCACACGAATTGCCTTCGAACCCGGTACCGAAATCTTTCGCCGGTTCCCGATTCGAAACACGCTGGAAATAAAGCTGACGCTCCGGCCTGATTCGATTCGCTACGATTTCACCGTGACCAACAGCGATGAGAAACGACGCTTGCCGCATGGGCTCGCCATCCACCCATATTTCCCGATCATCGGCCCGCGTGAAAGTATTCGCATCCAGGTGCCAGCAACCCAATGGATGGAAGCGGAAAACCTGCTGCCGACGGGGCGGCTGCTCGATTTGCAGGACGGCCCGGCGGACATGCGGGAACCCACGCCGCTTTCCGAACTCGATCTCGACGATGTTTTCTGGGGCATGGAGAGCCGTAAGCCTGCCACCATTTTTTATGACAGTATCGGTAAGAAAGTGACGTTGACGGCATCGGAATTCTTCACTCACGCCGTGGTTTACTGTCCGCCGGACAAGTCCTTTTTCTGCCTCGAGAACCAGACCTGCTCGACCGATGCGCACAACCTCTACAACCGCGGTCTCACCAACGAAGCGCATCTTTCGATTCTCAATCCCGGCACGGTGCTGACCGAATGGATCGAGATCAAGGTGGTGGATATCAGGTAATTGTGTCGTACGAGCGAAACGTAATCGTGAACCCCAACGTTCCGCCACAGGCGGATCCGCCTGTGGCGGAAAACCCAATCGAACAACGCCTCTCGTGAACCCTGGCGTCAACCCAGTCGGCTATTGGCGAGCTTTAACCCCGGTCGAAATACGGATTGAAATGGGTTTACGCCAGTGTCCACGACCGGGAGATTTTGATCCACCAGCTGGCGGATTTACGAGAATCGTTTACGAACTTGGTTGCGGGATCCGCAAATCAGTTGTAGCTGTTGACAATCGCACTGCGGACAGAGCAAGGTAATCGAGACGAACGTCGTTTCGCTGTGCTCAACGGCGTTGCTCATTTCGGCGTTGTGCGTCTCGCCCCGAGAGTCTCGCCGCCACAGGGACGCCGCTTATCCCTGCCCCGCCGCGCCCGTCGTCGGCGGTCGTGTAGCCCATAGGGCCCATGTGAGTAACAGGATAAAGGCGACGAAGATCAGAAAGGCCGGCCAGATGGTACGTACATGACTTCGAAAGTTGCACCGGAGTAATGTGCCCACCCAGAACAGGGAACCAATACGGATGATCTTCAGGACAAGAATGATGAACAATCCCGGCGCCAGACTCAGAACAATGGCGGCGCCGAAAAGAAACGGATTCGTTCACCGGGTGCAGAGCTTGACCAGCGGCACGCCTGTAAAGATCGTCAACACAAAGGGCAGCAAATTCGTAGCAAGCTAGATGAGGTCGGAGCCCTTGGTATCGAAACCTGCGAGCCGGCCGGCATACTCGCTGCCGGCAACGACGAAGGGAAAAATTCGGGCCAGCAGCGCGGCGTCGTATTTGGGGTCGAGCTCCAGCGTCGTCACCGTACCACCGGTGAGCACGCAGCCGGCAACGTAGAGCAGCTCGTGGATGGGGACATTGATGCACCAGTAGACGACGAGCCCGACGTTTGTCGGCACAATGGCCTTTGCTGGTTTGTCGGTGGCAACAAACTGCCGTTCCAGACAGGTTGCCAGGTCGTCAATTGGTTCGCGGAAGAATACCTTAATTTTTCGGAATATACTAAAAAAAATAAAAACCTCAGCGGATGTTGTCGTCCCGATAGGAGAAAAAAAGCGGCGATACATAGTGGCGTGCAATCTCCCGAAATTCGGCGTGGAGTGCTTCAGGTATGGTCACGCGGTATTTGACAATGTCGACAATGCGCTCATAAGACGTGATCGTCACTTCCCACCATGGCGTCGCGTCGTCGCTGTGGGTGCGGATGAATATCTGCTCGAGACCAAAATCGTGTGAGTTTATACCAATTAACCTGCCCTCAGAGTCCGTCCGGCAGAGGTACGCGTAGCTGGGCGGGGGTCCGATTTCCATCAGATACCGCCGCCGCTCAGCCAGGCCGCCGCTGCTCAGCACACCGACGCCGAAGCCGCTGATCACATAGTCCTCCTGCGGCGCCAGAAGTTTCATCGGCAGGTTTCCCAGGACGATCTGTTTGTCACCGAAATCGAATCGCATTTCGATGCACACCGGATGCTCCCGAACGACGCGTTCACGGGCTTCGGTATCCTGCCACTGGTAACAGGTCAGCGGCCTCACCTTCAGGATCTCAACGGGACCGGCGTTCCGCAGAAAACGAAAATCAAACTCCCGCCGCGTGTCGATCGAGTATATCCCCGGATCGATAAACTCCGAAAACCGGCACGGCAGCATTGTCAGTTGCCGTAGCGTCGCCGGCGCCTGCCAGCCACCGTCACGTTGCACCTGAATATAATGGTTCTGCAGTTTCCGCCGCGACCCCTGGCTCGAATAGCCGACCGCCCGATCGAGGATCTCGATCGGTGACGAACCCAGCGGTGAGACCTCGCTGCGCAACCGTGCAAGATCGACGACTGCTTCCGGCGCCGTCTTCCATACCAACGCGGATGTCGCAAATGAAACAGCGACGCCGTTTGTCGCCGCCACGAGATCGAGATAACACGCCGCCGGAATCGGAAACCAGCCATGATACATTTCCCCGGTCCGGTCCTGGGCGATCAATTCCCATCTCCCTGGTTCGAGGCAGTTGTTGACGACGCTCATCCGCACGGGGCGAATCACGGGGTTGGGCTTGAATTCGTAGTCCGTTTCGATGGGCTGCCAGGGAACACCCTCTTGCAGATCGGTCTCGAAATGTGTCATGGCATCGACCGGGCGACCGGCGGGTACGCTCAGGCTGTTGCGTGCGTACTCCGCAAGCATCAGGTTGAAGGCGTCGAAGGCATCCGGAGGCGATGCGGGACGGTAATGAAACCGGGGCACGAGCTGGCCGAAGGCGAGATGTCGGATGGTAAGGCTGTGATTCCCATCGGGATCGGACATCGCGAGGGTCGCGCGTTGCCTGGCATCGATCGTGAGGTCTATCCGGTTCACGGTCTCGAGCCAGTGGTAGCCGCGCACGAATGTCTGGGTCGCCGGATTGTACACGCTGCCGTCGGGCATGCGATCTTCGATACTCGGCGCCAGTCGCAGGCGCCAGGGATACAACGGCCGCGTGACCACCGCCGGCACCAGGCACGCCAGCATCAGCAGACCGAAAGCAATGACCGCTATGATATGTTTTGGTTGCATGGGGAGATCGTGCATAGCACAGGCTTCCAGCCGGTGTCTGACACATTTTCCCGATCGTGCCATTAACCTAAGAGATACTCATCCGCCCGCAGTCGTGCGTGGGCGGGGTTCTCCGCGATAGAGTTCTCAAAATACTGCAACTGTGCCGCGCTTCTAACAATATGATTGTAGGACTACTCCTGCCAGAACTGGCCGCGTCGGTTGAACATCTTGTTAATCTTCAAAGACGTAAACGACTTCCACGAGTGACGTATATCGGAAAGTTCGTGCCCGCAAATGGGCGTCACCAGCACGTGCACATGATTGGGCATCACGACGAAGCGGCCCAGCACGTGTCGCGTCTCATTGAAGAACCGAAGCGCGCCGGCAACGATGGCGTCGACATCGGGATGCCGCAGCAAATGTGACCCATACCCCGCATTCAACGAGGCCTGAAAGCGATCCGTAAAACGATGGTGATACCCGGGCATCAATTTATCCGGAAAGTACTCAAGCGTAGTCTTCCAATCCAACTGGCGGATGTCCGGCAAGTCATCGATGCCAAGACTGACGAGCGACGGTGAATGGTATCTGGTCGATTAGCCACTGATTTTACTCGCGCCCCCATTGCCGGAGTTTCTCCTGTGGGATTGAATCGCATTGTCGAGCCGTGACGAAATACGTTACACCCTCTTGGCGCCACTGGGGGAGGTTGCGCCGATGGCCAGTGTCCACCTCTATGACGGCGAAAGGTGTAAAGGCATGGACATGGTTTCTCTGGACATGCAATATTCTACCATACGCTATGCCAAGCGATTTCGGCCGGTATCATGAGGTTGTTGAATCACAGGCTGGAAGCCCGCCCTACCGCACCTCGACCAATCCCGCCGACTTCGACACCACAACCGTCCGGTTGGCGACGGCCGCAAGCGCCACCTTTGTCACCGTTCGATCCCGATCCGGCCAGCGAATCTCCATGTCGCGCGCCGATTCACTCCCAAGCCCCATAAGAAGGTCCGCTGTCACATTGGACAGAAAACCGCCATTGCCGCACCGGTGCACCCTCAGGAGTCGCCCATTGACCGTTACTACCGCACCGATTGCGGAACGGTTGTAAGAGCCTGGCGAGTCATCCAGCAGCCGAACTTTCAACCAGTTATTGCCTGAATGACGGTTCACGAACAGCCACGTGCGGCCGGGTTCGTAATTGGTCGGCGACGGGTAATTGACATTGTGCGCCGGCAAGACGTGGGCGCGGCCGGCGATCATTGTCTGCAGGTTCGTCGACTTCGAGCTCCGGCTGTCATACCCGCCCTGGTTTCGCACGACAATGTCGGCAAATCCGTCGTTGTTGAAATCGGCGGCAATCGTTGCGCGTCCGTTCTCGGCCGTCTGAATCATGTCCTGATTCGTCACCTTCTCGGCAATTCTGGGCCCCTGCAGCACCCAGTTGCTGCGATCGTAGCTGTACAACATATCTTTTTTGCGCCAGTTCTGACGCGGTGCCTGGCGATAGATGTAACCGCGACTCTCCAGCCGATCGTACTTGAGTTCCTCGATATTGAAAAGGTGATGCTCGGCGGTCTGGTCTACAAATCGCACGTCCCCGCCCGCCATCGTCGCATTTACCAGGAGCCGCCCGGGTCCGGTGCCGGAGATGGGAAACAGCCCCCCGCCCCGCCCATAAAGGCAGCCGACATAATACAGATCCAGGCGCCCGTCGTTCTGCACATCCAGCGTCGTGCTGCCCCATGAGAACTCGTAAGCATTGATTGTGTCCGGATCGAACGGCGTGAGCTTCCAATCCTCAGGCGCGTGGCGGCGGTAATTGTGCGGCAGACTGATGTCCGGCGGCAGAACCCGCGAGTGAAAGACACGGTTCGGCATCTCCTCCATGAAGTCGGCACCATCGATCAGTCCGTGGCGTGTGTCGTGGCCGTCGTGAAAGAACTGGGCAAAGATGCATGAGTTGAGAAACACCGGGTCGAAAAGATCGTTTGGGTCCGGCGTCACAAACGCATGATTCAGAACGGCCCCCCCGAGATTACCGACGAATAAGTCCTCTTTCAGGTCGCTGTTGAAATCGCCCGGTGCAAATGTCATCCAGTAGCCGCTGCGACTCGAGCGCGCGTGCTCCGAACGGATGAAGCGCTTGCCCTGGTCGTTGAGGTAGAGGCGCAGATACCCCATGTCGTTGGCGACCCAGATGTCCGGAAAACCGTCGAAGTTGACGTCCTGAAACAGCGATGACCATGACAGCTGCCCGTGCTCGGCTTCCTCGCCGTTTATGGCCAGGTAGTTCGGCTGATATCGCTCAAACTTCATGAATGCGATCGAGTATTCCGTCGGCAGAAACGGAAGCCGTCGCAATCGCCAATAGTGCGGAATGGGATAATCTTCGTCATAGACGCCGTCGATATCCATCTCGGAGCCGCGCTCGATGAATCGCAGCGAACCGGTCTCGGCAAGCTGGTTGACATACATGCAGTTGGAGCCGCCTGCCCAATACTTTGAACCGCCGGGCCAGTAGTCCATGTCGCACATGTTAGCGACAAACACGTCGAGATCGCCATCCCGGTCGATGTCGGCGACCGCCATCGAATACGCACATCGGAATCCTTCGATGCCTGTCTCGCGGCTCGCATCGCGCCATTCCGGAACGCCGTCGCCGTCTTTGTCACCAAGGTTGAGATATAAGGAGTTGGCACCCTCCGGCTCGATCCCGCGGGCACTCTTGCGCGTCCGATGAATCCCTTGCACCGGCTTGTACTTGATCAGATGCAGCCCCATTGCCGCCAGCGGCAGCTTTGATTTCTTGTCCTCGCGCCCGACCGGATTGACAAACCGCATGAGCACGCGCTGCGTCTTGGGATCCGACCAGAACATGCCTTGCGGCTCGTTGCCCACCAGCAGATCCAGACGCCCGTCATTATTGAAATCGGCGGCAACTGCCACGTTCGATCCGCGGCCGTATCGCTCCTTTGTCGGGTCGGTTATACGTCGGCGGGGATACAGGTAGTCCTCGACGATCAGTTCTTCGGCCACCTGCGAGTCGTTGGCAGCCGCCAGTTCATGGATGGGCTTGAAGATTGGGATCCCGTTCGCATCGTTTCCCTGGTTCAGATAGAGGCCGTTATGCTGGAATCTTGGCTCCCCTTTCAGCACACCGTAATCGTCCGTCGGTCGCGTCCAGTTCTGACTGTCCTGAGAGAAGTACAGATCGAGCCGGTCGTCGCCGTTCGCATCGAAAGCCAGGACACCCGCGGCGCCGTATTGGCTGAACTGATTCGACCAGCACCAGGCGTCCTCATCGAAGGCGTTGACTTTCTCGAAAGGCCGGGGTTTGTCGAGGGGCGCGAAGTCGTCGCCGGCGGCGGCCGGTTGACGCTTAAACGAATCCGTGACCTCACCGCGCGAGTCATCGAGGAATTCAAGATTTCGTTCGTACACGCGGGCGTGAACCATGTGAATAATGGTCCGGTTCACGGCGTAGAGGATGATTGCCAGTGCCATGAGCACCAACACGAATGTCGGGATGAGTTTCGGTAGTTTCATCAGTCTTGGGATTCGGGCGCTGGATGGCAGATTGCGATGCCGGCGGTGCAAGCGTGGTGCCGACGGAGATTCGCATGTTGACCATGACGCCTTTTCCATAACTTTGCGTCTTTGCGTCAGAGCACCGACGACGCCGGTCAAAATCAGAATCGCGAAACTCTACTGGTATGCCTCGAGTGCCAGTCGTAACGTTTCCGGCACGGCGTGCGTGCCGTCGGCGAGCGTGCACAGGATCTGCTGACTGCCGCGGGCGACAAGATCCGAATTTTCGTCCGTCTGGCGAAAGTACTCGAACACCAATTCAAGATGACTCGGCCCCAGGCCACCGAGAAACATCCGCACCTCGACTTGATCGAACGCGTTCACATCGCCAAAGAATTCACATTGACAGCGGGCCGTTGTCAACGACAGACCCGCACCGATCTGTTCCAACGTCTCGGGAACGTATTCCCGCAGAAACATCTCGCGGCAACGCCCCTGCCAGGCGATCAGGGGTTCGCGGGAAACGCCGCCCGTTGCATTGGTTTCCTCAAAGCTGACAATATGGATGTGCGAATAATAACGGCGATCCGATCGCGCCCTGTCTTCGCCCGGCCCGGGCGTGTCGGCCTCAGCCTGCGGACTCCGCAATGATTCGGAGCGTACGCCGCGGATGGTGTCGGCGACGGCATCCCGCTGCCTGCCGGGGCCGGTGCCCACGGCCACAAACGCATTGATCAGTGACGTCGGTACGGTCCGGGAATCATCGGCGGTGATAAAAGCAACCTGGCGCGTGCCTTCCGCGACGATCTTATGATTGCCGTCGGTCACACGCGAATACTCGAAGATCAGATTCAGACAACCCGGCCCGACGAGGTCCACATACATTAGCAGTTCAACTTCGTCGATGGTGGTCAGTTCGTCGTAGTAATTACAGTCGCAACGCATCGTGGTCATTGGAAACGCTGTCCCGATGTTGCGCAGCACATCCGGTGCACGGTCACGGAGGAACCCTTCGAGACAGCGCCATTGCCACTCGATAAAGTGCGTGTAATAGACGTTTCCGAGCAGGTTGGTTTCTTCAACGCCGACCCTGTGTCTGTAGGTGAATCCTACCTGCACGGTTGCGTCCTCCGGTTTTGTGTGGACCAGCACGCTGAACACCAGTGGATGATTCGCCGTTTTAACATCCACGGCGATCGTCGCAATTTGAAAGGACAATCCGTCGAAAATCACGCCGCCTTCGTCGTCATGACTGTTAAACCTCACCGCAGCCGTTGTCGGCAGTCCGGCTTTCTTCAGGCATTCGATCACCGTCCATACGCGCGTTGCCGCCGTGTTGTGGTTTTCGCCCGATGCCTGGACCACGTGGTCGACAAGTTGACCGCGGTCCGCGCCCAACAGTTCCCGCCATGTTTTGAGAGTCCGCTCCCGAACCGCCTCGACATCGCACCCGGTCTCGGATTTCGTGAAAACCGCCAGCGTCACGCCGTTCGCGTGTGATGCCGACACGTACCCCGGCACACTATCCAAAACCGGTTTTCCGTCCGTTCGCCGGTGGACAGCCACCGGCGTACCGACAGCCTCCCGTATGCCGCGTTGGCTGCGAAGCTCTCGGTCATCATCCGTGCTGTTGATGACGGCGAGCGAGACGTCTGCGGACGGATGAAGATCACCGATCCGTCGTTCCAGATACGGTGACAACAGCGCCGTCGGCCAGGGCGATGTTCGCGGCATCGGCCCGACATTTCGCAGACGGAGACCTGACCACTGTTCAATAATCTGACCATTTTGGTCGAAGATGTCGAGGTCATAGACAAACTCTTCGCCGTCACGATGCCGTTCCCGTGCGGCGATGGTCACGCCCAATCCATTTCCCAGTGCCCCCGGTGTTATGCGCTCAACGGCGATCGGCAGGATGCGCGCATGGGGTATGCAGGCCTGGATTGCGTGAATCGCGGCATCGCGCATTCCGGGGTCGCCGAGATTCAGGTCCGGCGAATGATCCGCGGAAAACCATGAAACACCGTCCGCATGGTTGATCTCTGCCTGGCATTCGGTGGCGCGTAAGACCTGGTAGTGACGCAGACGCCTGAAACAACCGCTTTGAAACATGATGTCGCCATACAGATCCGAATCGGGATCGAGCGGTACATGACAACAGTTCGTATTGTCCAGGGCCTGCCCGGAACTGATTCGATCGGTGTCGCGCATGTGAAACGTCGCCCGAAAGTGATCAAATTGATACCCCGTCTCATCGGAACGCAAGGCCACTTCAACAACATGGGGTGTCCGCCTCAAGGCGCACAAGCGGATTGTCCGTCCGCCTTCGGGCGGCACGATAACCGCCCGGTTGAAGGCAACTTCTTTAATACAGGGCTGCTCATCGGAATCCCATAATACCATAGCAGCCTGGCTCATCGCTTCGAGTCCCAGCACCGCAGGAAAAAGCCGTTGATTATGATACACGTGATCCGCAAGGTACG
>CAUZRT010000080.1:0-11494 GCA_963582235.1 Lentisphaeria bacterium | reverse complement strand
AATGCGGGTAAATATATTTGGGATTACTGCGATTCCCCAGGATTTTCGCGAAATCTGATGATCACTTCGGTGCCGTCACGACCGTTGAATTCTATTTCTCCCGCGAGTTGTATCTCCACCAGGGACCGGACCAGTTGAAATCCGAGGGTCGTGGGCTTGTCCAGATTCAGGTCCTCCGGCAGGCCACTGCCATTGTCCTTCACGATCAGTTCAATTTGATCTCCTGTTTTCCGGCACACAGCCACCGTTATTTGCGGATGCTTAACATCCTTCGCGGCGGCAGTTGATCGGGCTGCAGCGGTCGATTCCGTTATGTTGCTGAGCCGCCATCCTCCAAAGGCGTGCTTCAGGCAGTTTGATATCAGCTCATTGATTGCCAATCCACACGGCACTGCTGCATGCACGTCCAGGACAATATGCTCGACGTTGATTGTCAGCGTGATTTCACCTGTGTCGACACCATACGACTTTAACAGGTCCTTGGCCAGGACTTCGACGTAACCGAAAAAATCGATGTCGGCCAAGTCGTCGGATTTATAGAGATTCTGGTGGATCAAGGCCATCGACCGGATTCGACCTTCGCTTTCTTTGAATATCGCGAGGGCCTCCTTATCCTTGATATATTTCGATTGAATCCGGAGCAGGCTCGACACGATCTGCAGGTTGTTCTTGACTCGGTGATGAATTTCGCGAAGCAGAATCTCCTTCTCTCGAAGCCCTGCCTTGATTGCCTCCTCCGCCCGTTTGCGCTCGGCGACTTCGGTCTTCAGTTCCTCATTGGCACGCAGAAGTTCGTCGGTCCGTTCGCTGACCTGACGCTCCAATTCCTCACTATACTGTTCGAAGTGATAATGGAAGGCCCGGTGAACATGAGCCAACAGTTCCTCGACATCCCCCATCTTCGTCACATAGGCGAACGCCTCTTCATTGACGGCGGTCACCGCCGACTCCAGCGTCGGATATGCAGTGTTGATGATGGCCTTTAGGCCGGCGTTGTGTTCTTTCAATCGTTTCAAAAGTTCCAGGCCATCTGTATCCGGAAGCCGAAGATCGAGAATGACGACATTGACCTCCTCGTGTCTGCAGGCGGTCAATGCCGCAGCACCGGATTGGCAGCAGATCGGCCGCATGTCTTCGGTCTCGAGAATGTCGGCGATGGTCTGAAGCTGGGCCGGATCATCATCAATGACGAGGATCGGCGCTTTCGTGTTGGAATTTTGAGATTCAGTCATAGGTCATCAAGTCGATACGATTCGTTCGGTTGGCAACCGGATCGATACTGTCGTGCCATTACCGACCTGATTATCCAGATCAATTGTGCCGCCGTGACTTTCAATGATATTTTTGCAGATGCTCAACCCCAGGCCGGTCCCCTTGGCTTTGGTCGAGTAGAGTGGTTCGAACACTTTATCCAGGTTCTTGGCATCGAAGCCATCGCCCGTATCCTGAATGGTGATTTCACATCGACCTTCGGCCGCTATCGACTTAGCACGGATGGTGACAGCACCGCCGTTGGAAATCGCCTCTTTTGTGTTGGTCAATAAATTGACAAAGACTTGCCTCAAATGCACGGGATCCGCCCATAGTAACAGAGGATCGGGAACGATTTCGACTTTGCATTCCATGGATTTGTCCAATTCACAGCGCTCGACCGCATACCTTATCTCAGTTCCAAGATCGATCTCGGTCGGCTGTGGGCGGGGCATCCGCGTCATATCCAAAAGGTCGCTGATCACACGGTTGGTGACCTCGATCTCTCGTTCCATCAGTTGCAGGTGGGATTGAATTTTCTCGGGATACGTATCCTCCTTGCGTTTGAGGAAGAAAATGGACTGCTTCACCGCGCCCAGCGGGTTACGCAGTTCATGCGCGATGCTGCCGGCAATCTGACCGATGGTAGCGAGTTTTTCCTGGCGTATCATGCGTTCCATCAGCGTTTCCATTTCCCGGGTTTTTTCATGGACCGCCTCCTCGAGCAGAATATTCTGATTCCTGATTTGCGCCTCAGCCTGTTTGCGCTCGGTGATGCCACGCACAATAATGATCACCTGATCTTTCAGTAACGGCAGAACTCGAGCTTCGTACCATTTCTCGCCGGCAGGCGCATCCACCGAGTATTCTAGAATAGCCAGCGGCTCGCCGTCAATGACTTGAGCAATTGCCTCCTCGTACCCCTGTCTAATGGCGAGTGGCAGTACGTGTACGTCCTGCACGCGTTTTCCCAAAAATTCTTCCGGAGGAACGGATAGATCCCATGACCGACTGGTTTGATAATCCGTAATCGTCCCGTCGGATTTAACCCAGAAGAACAGGTCGGGCGAGGCCTGAAAAATCGCCGCCAACTCGAGATTCCGTCGCAGCAGCTCTTCCTCGCTCCACCGGCGCTCCGTCATCTCACTCTGCAACTCCCGGTTAACGGTCTCGACAACGCCCGCACGAAGCCGCCCCGTTTGAGCCAGGTGGACGGTGAGCGCCAATAGCAATGCCGTGAGAAATCCCACCACCAATGTCACTTCCGGCAGCCGCGACTGCTCTTCGGCGAGCAACGCCGGCGTCGGCCAGGACCGAACTCGCCAGGCAACATTGTGCATGCGAATTTCTCTCGCCCGCGCCCATGTCCCTTCGTGCTTCTTGATTTCTGCATGGCGCGCGTAAACCTCGAAACCATGATCGTCCAAAATGCTGATCGCGTAGCCGGATGCGATGTTCGCCAGAGTTACATTCAGCAATTCCTCGACTCCGAAGACGCCTCGGATGAAGCCGTCAAAACGGTCGCCGGAAAAAAGGGGAACATAGACCAGGAATCCGTTGCCATCGGGCCCCATAGGGATTGTCCGCGTGACCATGATGCCAAGCCGCGAAAGCGGCGTTTCCGAGGGTGTCTGCCCACCATCATGGCGCAGCTGATCCGGAACGGCAGGATACAGATATTGACCGGAACGAGGGTCGCCAGGGTCCAAATCCAGGGCAGATAAGCGGTGGCCGGATGATGCCGTCCAGCGCACCTCGAGCGTCGAATCGACCCATTCCACGGCCAGCAGACCCGGCTGCTGCGCGATGTAAGCCGTCGCATCGGCTTCCCACTCAGCCCTGGGCGTTCCGCCACGAAGCTGCCACCGTCTGGCCATCCGATCAAGCGCCAGAATCCGCGATTCCATGCGCACCTTAATTTCATTTTCTACATTCGCGACTTCGGCATCAATCGCACGTATAATGATTGCACGCTCGTGGACAACCAGTGCCTGCCACAAAAGTATTGAAATTATCACAACGCCGACGCCGATCAGGACGTGAAGCCATCGCGGGACACCGGTCTCCTCAATCTCGCTCGCTCGCCATGCGAAGGCAATGACCCCGATTCCGAGAACGACGAAGCCGGCTGCGGTATGAACCGCCATTCGCGTGAGCTGCCCCCAACCGTACGATGTCGTGATGCCGCTTACGTAGCCGAAGAACGCGACCGTGCCAAGAGCGAAGATGATTGAGCCCAGCAGTCCGAGAATCGGCAGATGCCGCTGGGGTTGCGGCAATGCGCTCATCAACAGCAGAACGATCCCGGTGAGGGTAAAGGAGAGGGCCGTATTGGGCGCCATGCGACCGGGGTGGGACGTCTCGACCGTTATGTAATGCTCCATCAGGAACTGGTCAATGCCGAGGTCAATGCCGACGGTATATTCGATCAGCGTCAAACACCCGATGATGGCGGCAATGCCGCCACAGAGTGTCGTTGTCCGCCACCAGCCAACGGCAACCGCCAGAAGCCCCGTGCCGCATAGGAGAAATCCCAACGCGGTGTTGTACTGCATCGGCACAAATGCCGAATGGACCTGGACCAGGGTAGTGTTGTGTGTGTGCCAGCCCGCCAGGACCAGCAGCCCGAGCATGCCTGATGCGACCCCTGGCAGCAACACCTCGAGGCGCCACCAGCCCATCGGCGCGACCTGCCCGTTTACGTCCTTTTCCGACACTGCCTACACCTAATTGGTTAGTAAGTAGCTACGTATTTTTGCGGAGTCCGCAAAAACACCCCGATTAATTTAGTCGAGATAACTTTTTCAGCAATCGACGGACTTACTTCTGAAAAAGGATGTCAGCGGCTCGAAGGAAGCAAAAGACTCGATACATCTGCGGCGGCCCATTCAGGCGGTTCAGGATGGTAACGTGATCAAGAGACCGGCGGCTGAACGATCGCTTGTACTCTATCCTGAAAATGTTGGACGAGCCGATCCGTTAGTGTGTGTGGCACAGGACGGGACCGTCTGTCTGTTCAGTCAGGGCTGACCGGAGAGAAAAAATCACCCAAAGAACTGCGTCGACATGAGAACGGGAGAGTCATGCTGATCACCTATGATCGCGGACTCCGCATTTTACGGTCCCCGCTCAACCGCGACGCAGAGCACGTCCAGCGTGAGCGATGACGGGTATCGAGAAAACGAGCTGGCGGACGGCGGCACGATTTTCCTCGATGAGATATCGGCGATCTGCCGCTGGACTTGCAGGGGAAGCTCATGCGGGTCCGGCAGGAGCGGGAGTTTGAACGCGTCGGCGCCGCCGAAACGAAAAATGTGGACGTCCGGCAGATACCAGCAACAGTGGTAGAACAGATCGGTCAACTGCTCTGCGCCGCGAAAACCCGGGTAGAAGGACGGTCATGCGAAACCTCGAAATCTTGCCCAGACGTTCAAACGGTCAACCCGGTCCCGACATCGCCGGGAAGGGAACAGACAAAATTGAAAACACTCACCTTGCGAAACGGGTATGCGTCATAGTCATCGCCACGATGGCATCGCCAGCGATAACGGGCATCGGGTGACAGCAGCAACGTCTCAATATCCTGCATCGCGTGCAGTCGCATGCCTTCGGGGTCTGCGTTCAGTCCATGGACGTCCGGACCTGCGTGAATACAGTCATGGTTCTCCATGAATCCATCCAAACCTTGAATGGTGTAATCAATCGAGTGGATCGACAGCCCGCCGGGTCGCAGATCGTCGAACGCGACCGCGAAATTCGACGCCATCCGCTCGGCAGGAATATGCACCAATACCGAGACGCTGTAGACGCAATAGAAAGTGGTAGCGAACGACAGTGCCGATTATCAGCGAATCCAACCGAGTTTTGCGGGCATAGATGTTTCGTTTACTTGAAACCACTGTAAGTTATTGACCTGAATGCGACTGGGGGACCCAATGGACAAGTTCTCATATCTGAACAACGCCAACGCATCATTCCTGCAGGATCTTTACGCCAAGTACCGAAGCGACCCGCAAGCCATCGATAAATCGTGGCAGCGGTTCTTCGAAGGCTACGAGTTCGGCCGACAGCGCGCTGACGGTGAACTGGCATTCGACACCACTGATAAAGAGGTCGCCGCGACCAAACTGATCAATGCGTATCGCGACCGTGGCCATCTCGTTGCCGACACCAACCCAGTCCGGCGGCGCCGCTTTCATGTGGTCGATCTCGACCTGGAGTACTTCGGCTTACACGAGGCGGATCTCGATCTCGAGTTGGACGCCGGCAACCAGATTCGCATCGGCCGCGCCACCCTGCGCGACATCCTTTCCCATCTCCGCAAGACATATTGTTCAGCCATCGGAGTCGAATTTCGCTACATCCCCGACTCGCGAATCCGCCGGTGGCTCCACGATGAAATGGAGACCATCGCCAACGAACCGGAATTCTCGATCGCCCAACGCAAGCAGATCTTTACGAAACTGGCCGAAGCGTGCGGCTTCGAGAGATTTCTCCACGTCAAGTATGTCGGGCAGAAGCGCTTTTCGCTGGAGGGTTGCGAGGCGTTCATACCGGCGCTGGATGCAGTCTTCCGCCAGGGCGCCGGTCTCGGCGCTCGTGAGTTTGTCCTCGGCATGGCCCACCGTGGACGGCTGAACGTGCTGGTTAATCTGTTCGGAAAAAAATACGAGAGCATGTTCTCGGAGTTCGAGGGCAGCGTCCTCCCCGACGATGTTTCCGGCGATGGCGACGTCAAGTATCATCAAGGGCATTCGGCCGACATCGTGACCGACGACGGTCACCCGTTGCATCTCAGCCTGGTCGCTAATCCGTCACACCTCGAGGCTGTCCATCCCGTTGTGCTCGGCAGTGTGCGCGCCAAAGGCGAACGGATGTTCGGCGGTGATTTCAGTAAAATTATCCCCGTCCTTGTCCATGGCGATGCGGCCATTTCCGGACAGGGCGTCGTTTACGAAATCGCCAACTTCCCGCTCCTCGACGGCTTCGGCACCGGCGGTACGATTCATATCGTCATTAACAATCAGGTCGGCTTTACTGCCAATTACCGCGAAACGCGTTCGAGCTTGTATTGCACCGACATTGCCAAGGTCATGGAGAGTCCCGTGTTCCACGTCAACGCCGATGACCCCGAGGCCGTCGTCCACGCCGCAAATATGGCGATCAAACTGCGGCAGCAATTCGGCATTGATGTTTTTATCGACATCCTCGGCTACCGCCGCTACGGGCACAACGAAGGGGACGACCCGAATTTCACGCAGCCGCTTCTCTATAAGGCCATCGCCACACATGCCACGGTGCTCGACATCTATAGCGACAAACTCGCCGGCGACGGCGTCATATCCGCCGCCGAGGCGACGAAAATGGTCACAGAGTTGCGCCAGGAACTTCAGGAAAGCCTTAATCTGGCCCGGGAAACCATGCCGGATATCGAGGTCGACTTTCTCGGGCGGCAGTGGAAGGGCGTGCGGACCGCAACCCAGGAAGACTTTGAGGACTCTCCCGAAACCGGGGTGCCGCACAAGACGTTGAGAAAGGTCGCTAACGCGCTGATGACGATTCGCGACGGTGTTACGATTTATCCGAAAATACAACGTATCCTCGACGGCCGAAAACAACTGTTCTATGAGGAGAAGAAGGCGGACTGGGGGCTGGCCGAATTGCTTGCCTACGGGTCGCTCCTGGTCGACGGCGTACCCGTGCGCATCTCCGGACAGGACTGCCGTCGCGGCACCTTCGCCCACCGCCATGCCGTGCTCATCGATTATAACACCGAATCGGTTTACAGCCCGTTGAATCACATCCAGAAGGACCAGGAAACATTTCATATTTATAATTCGCATCTCTCCGAACTTGGTGTCCTCGGGTTCGAGTACGGCTACTCCCTGGCAATGCCCCAGGCCCTCGTCGTCTGGGAGGCGCAGTTCGGCGATTTCGCCAACGGTGCGCAGGTCATTATCGACCAATTTATCAGTTCTTCAGAGTCCAAATGGCAGCGGATGAGCGGCATCGTCCTGCTCCTGCCGCACGGTTACGAAGGCCAAGGACCCGAGCACTCCAGCGCCCGGCTCGCCAGATATCTCCAGCTTACCGCCGAGCTCAACATGATCGTCGTTAACCCGACGACACCGGCCAATCTCTTCCATCTGCTTCGCCGGCAGATACGGAACGAGTATCGTAAGCCACTTATCGTCATGACGCCGAAGAGTCTTCTGCGCCACCCCCTAGTCAAGTCAGAGATCGCCGAATTGACGACCGGGCGATTCCAGGAAATACTCGATGATCCCGTCGTTCGACCGGACAAGGTAAAGCGGCTGTTGATGTGTTCGGGAAAGATCTATTACGATCTTCTGACGCGTCGGGACAAAGAAGATCAGGATGACGTCGCCATTGTCCGCATGGAACAGCTGTTTCCCATACCCACACGACAGGATCAGCAGTTAGCCGCAAATTACGAGACCTGCGATGAATGGTGCTGGGTCCAGGAAGAACCGGTGAATATGGGAGCCTGGGATTTCATGCGAAAACGCCTCAGCGGCTTCCGCGACATGCGCGTTGTTGCCCGTAAAGAGAGTGCGAGCCCGGCCACTGGCTCACTCAAGAGGCATCTGGCGGACCAGCAAAATCTCATCGACGAAGCGTTCGCCGGGCTGTAAGGGGTGCAAACCGGTGATTTTGATTATCGCCGTAACCGCGGAAAATTCAAACTTAAGTGATATTTGGTTTTAGGTTTCGGGGATCGGCATCGGACAGGGCCGACAGGGCAGACCTGAAACCTGAAACCTAACTCTGACAATACGCTCATAGGAGCGTACCCCGGCAGATTTCAGTCTGAAACGACGCAATCCAAATTAAGGGGTTGCCTCCAGACTGTAACTCGGCGGACAATTCTAAAGGTGTCTAACATGCGCATCGAAATCACCATCCCGACGGCCGGCGAGTCGCTCACCGAGGGCGATATCGCGCACTGGCATAAGAAGACTGGCGACCCCATTCAGATGGACGACCCGCTGCTGGATTTCGAGACGGACAAGGCATCGCTCGAGATCGCGGCCGAGGCGGACGGCCTCCTGACCATTACCGAAGAAGAAGGGGCCACTGTCCGAATCGGACAGGTCGTCGGCTATATCGATACTGACAATGGTGATCAGCAGACGCGGACATTGCAGGCTGATGAAGTCGGCCCGCTGCCGGAAGCGGCAACCCATAAGACCGCCGAGACGGCCGCACAGAAGACCCTAAAGGAAAAACTCCATGCCGGAGCGAAAACGGAAGAGAAAACCGAAACAGACGCCGAACCCCCGGATGAAAACGACGAACCGAACGCTGACAACCTTTCCCAGGTCGGTGCGCCTGCCGTGCGCAAACTCATGGCGGAGCATGGGATCTCAGCTCAAGACATCCACGGTACCGGCAAAGACGGTCGCATCACCAAGGCCGATGTTCGGCACTTCATTGAAGAAACAACGAAGATCCAGGAATTGACGCCACGCGAAACGGACGATGTCGCGCCAGCGGCAAAGACGCCGGATTCCGAACCAGCGCGCCGCGAAGAATCCGAAACCACCGCTCAGGCGCCGGCGGCGAGGCCGCAACCGGACGACGCCGATGCGGGGCGCGGGACACGCGTCGAGAACATGACGCGGCTTCGTCGCACCATCGCGCAACGGTTGGTCGATGCACAGCAAACCGCAGCCCTCCTGACCACCTTCAACGAAGTCGATATGTCGGCGATCATGGACGTTCGCAAAGCGCACAAGGAGGAGTTCAAGGAAAAACATAATGTCGGCCTCGGCTTCATGTCCTTTTTTACCAATGCGTGTACCGGCGCGTTGCAGCAATTTCCGGTTGTCAATGCTGCTGTTAAAAGCGATACCATCGTTTTTCACGACTACTGTGACATCGGCATCGCGGTGTCGACGCCCAAAGGTCTCGTGGTCCCGATCATTCGCAATGCGGAAATGCTGACCTTCCACGAAATCGAATCGACAATCGCCGAGTTGGCCGGTCGCGGACGCGATGGTGAACTGAGTATCGACGATCTCACCGGCGGCACGTTCACCATCACCAACGGCGGCATCTTCGGCTCCATGTTATCGACGCCCATCGTCAATCCGCCACAAAGCGCCATTCTCGGCATGCACAACATCGTTGAGCGTCCCGTGGTTTGCGACGGTGAGGTCGTCGTCCGTCCAATCATGTATGTGGCCCTCACCTACGACCACCGCATCATTGACGGATCCGAAGCGGTGACGTTTCTGGTGACCGTAAAGAAAGCGCTCGAAGATCCGAACCGCCTGCTGTTGAATCTGTGAGGGATGGCGGATTGGAGAATTCAGGCGGAAGAGGCGGCGGGTTGATGTCAGTGGAAATACTCAAGGGCGTGACCAGGAGTTTCTTTGCGGAGGTCACAAACCTGATGCAATTGCAATTGTGAAATTCAACCGAGTCCTCAGAATTGCTCGGTTTTCTTATCCTTGAGCCATTTCGTAGTCGATCCATTCGTAGTCGATGCTTGGCTTTACGACCGATTACGAGTACCCCTTCTGTCTTCCAAAACTGGCAGCGCCAGACAATCCCTGGCACCTTCCATGTCATTCGCAATGGTCCGCCTCTGGCAAAAACCGTGAACCCTGGAATGTACAACCTCATCGTCATCGGCGGCGGCCCGGGCGGGTATGTTGCCGCCATCAGCGCCGCACAGCTCGGCATGAACGTCGCGGTCGTTGAGAAACGACCGACACTCGGCGGCACCTGTCTCAACGTCGGCTGCATTCCCTCCAAGGCGATGCTCGATTCGTCCGAACTCTATTACCTCGCGAAGGAAAAATTTGCTGTCCACGGAATGGCGAACGGCGGCCGAGAATGTCTACGCCATCGGCGATGTAGTCGCCGGTCCCATGCTTGCTCACAAAGCCGAAGAAGAAGGTGTCGCCGTTGTCGAACTGATCGACGGACAGAAGCCCGAACTCAACACGGACCTGATTCCCGGCGTCGTCTACACGTGGCCCGAGGTCGCATCCGTCGGTAAATCCGAAAAGCAACGATGAAATCCTCGGCGTGCACATGATCGGTCCGCGCTGCTCCGACATGATCGCCGAGGCCGTCGTTGCCATGGAGTTCCGCGCCTCGGCCGAGGACATCGGCCGCATCATTCACGCCCACCCGACCTTCACGCAGTCCTTCAAGGAAGCGGCACTGATGGCGACCGCCGACCGCGCGCTTCATATCTGATTCGGCCCGTGACGCCCGTTATCCGTTGTTATCCCCGGCAAGATAAAGATCTCACCACGGAGACACGGAGACACGGAGACACGGAGACACGGAGACACGGAGACACGGAGACACGGAGACACGGAGGCACGGAGAAGAAAGCAGAATGGAGACCGTTTGATCTCAACCTATCCGGGTATAGCCATGCTGAAATCAACCGCTACCTTTTATATTTGGAGATCACAGAGTTCGAGAACAGCGATCGGCGTTTTCTCCCCGATAAGATAATGCGGACCGACCCAGTATCCCGCGTAGTTGATGCCCTCCATTGTCGAGCGTATCCGGCGTCATATCACAACCCAGCAGAACGCATCGGGATCGCGCAGATTCCGGCTGGTCGTCGCCAGCCAGTCGTCGCTCCGTGCGATGTTCGAAACCCGAACCTCGCCGACGGATCCCCGGAATGAAGCGGAACCGCCCGGCAAACTGCCCACAGTCACATCACAATCACTTGACTGAATCCAACCTGATGCCGGCTGTTTATTGACGAGTTCGCCGTCGATAAACAGCTTGATAGATCTGCCGTCAATAAACACCGGCGATGTGATGCATGCCCTTCTCCGGGATGCGATTCAACGTGATGCTAATGACACCGCCATCGAGGGCCACGATGAAACGCGGTCCGGGCAGGGACGCGCAGAGTCCGCCGTTGTGCCCGCAATCAGTGTAGCGCAGGCTGAACGTCCCGAGGGCGCCGATGGTGTCATAGCGGAGTAGCGCACGGCTGCTTCCGTTTTGCCGTACGGCACGAAGTAGAGGTAGCGCCCATCGAAGATCACGCCGACATTCCGGGTGAGCCCAAGCAGCCGGGTATTGTAAGCGGACCAACTGGAGCGGTCCGTGAACTCGTGGCTCGTGTCATACCGCAACACGGCACCGTAGCTCAGGGGCGCGAAGTAGACGTAACGCCCATCGAAACAGGCGCCGTCAAAATCGCGGGTGTCCAGATTGTCGATACCCGAGACGTCAA
>CAUZRT010000079.1:0-11673 GCA_963582235.1 Lentisphaeria bacterium | reverse complement strand
GCTGGCCGTCTATTCGCTCAACGGCTCGCCGTCGCGGAGTGAAATTGCGGAGTCCGCAGAGCCACTGATTAATACCTGGAAGGACCTGAAACTTGCCAAAGGCCTAAATAAGCTGCTTCAAGACCGTTGTGAGTTCCGCCATGAAACCGCCAACGATGTCGCCGAACTGCGCCATCGTGTGTTTGCGGTGTCGGCGGCGCTGCTCCGGCAATCTCACCCCGGTTACGATGACTACTGTCGCATGATGACGGAACACGTCGGGGTAGCGGCCGAAGCGCTTCACGATCGCCTGTATGCAGATCTGCCGGAAAACGAGCGCTTGTCGCGGTTCAAAGAACTTGACCCTGGCCAGCTGCTGGAGCGCTACAACTGTTCGCTGGTTCAGTCACTGCTGTTGCAGGCGCGCTCGCTGACGCTGCGCGTCGTGGAACCGGAGGCGGCGAAGCTGCGTCGGATGATAAAGTACCTAAAGTTCTTTCGCCTGCTGGCACGGATTTATGCCGAGGATGCAGGCGTCGCCGCTGCCAACGATCTTGGCGCCACACGGCTGCGGTTCGAGGTGGACGGCCCGGCGAGCATGTTCGAGAACACGCACAAATATGGCTTGCAGTTGGCTTCGTTTTTTCCGGCTGTCTGCGATCTGGCGCAATGGCAGCTGGATACCGAGGTCTTCTGCCGCAGTCGCCAGGTCCGGCTGAGTCTGAACGAGACGTCCGGGCTGGTCGGTCACTACCGCAACTTCAGTACCTATGTTCCCGAAGAGGTCCGCATGTTTCATCGCCGCTTCAAGGAAACGGTCACTGACTGGGCCATCGTCGGGGAGACACCGTTCATGGATGCCGGCGATCAGGAGCTCATTTTTCCCGACGTCAGTTTCCGACATCAATCGGGGACCACCGTGCACCTCGAGTTGTTTCACCGCTGGCACGCGAGTCAGCTTGTCGCCCGCCTGGCGTATGTCGAAGCGCATCCGGAGCAGCTGCTGATTCTCGGTGTCGACCGCTACCTGGCCAACAAGCCCGAGATCAGCGAGGCCCTTGACGCCAGTTCCGGGTTCGGCGCCAACGGCTTTCTTTTCCGGGATTACCCGGCAGTTGTCAGGGTCCGTTCCTGCCTTGACAGCCGGCGCACCGACTTTTTCCCCGGCCTCGGCTGATGTATCTCGCGGTCATCGCCGTGACCCTCGGCAGCTTCACCGGTGAGGCATCCGTCGCTTGATCGGACTTGCCATGCTTCATCGTTCAAAGTATCGTAGGACACAATGACTCAATTCACTGTTTCAACGGCAATCCATCGAGATCCCCGGTGCTTGGGGATTGTTCCTCGCAGCGCCAGGTGCGGACTCCGCAAAACGTTACTGCCGCTGCTAACCGCGTCGGTCGTGGCCTGTCTGACTGCGTCGTCAGCCATCGCGCAGGTGCCGGCGGCGGATAACGAAGTGCGGCATGAGACCGAGGAAGAGACGATCAGCAAGTGTCTCCCGGATTTGGACTCGCCGTCCGCAGATGTACGGTTGCGGGCGGTTCTTATCCTCGGCAAATACAACAATCCCGTGGCGCACGACGCTGTCATGCGCGCACTTGCCGATCCGGAATCGCGGATTCGGCGTTCGGCGCTCGTCTCGATCACCGAGAACACTACGATCGTTCGCAACAATCCGCAGGTGCTGCGCCTGATCGGCGATCCGGACGTTCACATCCGCCGCATCGCCACGTCGTACTTGGATCATTTGACGCGTATGGGGCGGATGGTCGTACGCCGGAGACCGAATGGACGCACTATCATTTCGGGCTCCTCCTCCGGACCGACTTTTCCGCCGGACGTCATGGAGATTGTCATAAGGGCATTCGATGACGACGATGAGACGGTACGCAAGAACATGGTCAAGCACTTTCCGTATTTCCGCAGCTTCGTCCCCAAGGAAGCGATGGTTCGCCGAATTCAGGACGAGAGCCGGGAGATCCGGATACTGGCGTTGAAGAGTTGCACCAGCCTGCTGACACCGGATGAATACGTCAAGGCTGTGAAGCCGCTCGCCGTGGACGAGGACCGCTTGATCCGCCTGCAATTGGCGCAGTCGCTGGGTAGCGGCCGGTATCCGGCGGGTGAGGCGATCCTGATGGAATTGCGAAAGGACGATTCGTTCGAGGTGTCCACCGAAGCCTTGCTCGGGCTTTTTCTGTTGCAGGTCCGCGACAAGACGAAAGCAGCGGCGCGTTACGAGGAACTGCGTCCGCGCATTGATGACCCGCAGACATCCGACCGTCTTGCGTTTCGTTTCATACGAAGCCTGACACGCATGCCCGCGCCTCTCGGCGAGGACGCGCTGCTGGACCTGGTGACGCATCGTCGGGCAAGCTACCGGCGCGAAGCGCTGCAGACCTATGCACGAACCTTCTGGAAGGAGGCGGACGAGGAACGCATCCTGAAGTTGCTTGACGATTCGTCACGCGATGTCCGTAATGCGGCCGGCAACTTGCTCTTGCGTAAACGGTTTCGGCCAGGCCCCGAACAGGTTGACAAGCTGATCATGAGCCCACATATTGATGTTCGGATCTGGTCCGTAAAGCTGGCCCAATCGCTCCCGAAAGCGACAGCAGGGGACGTGCTCATGGAGCTACTGATTGACGAGAATACCGATGTCCGAATCAAAGCAATCGAGCTCATCGAACGTCGGAAGATGCGGGATTGGGAGCTGATACTTGTGCAGTCATTGACGGACGAGATCCCGCAGATTCAGAAAAAATCTGTCGATCTGCTGATCAAAAATCTGAATATTCGCATCCGCAAGGCACTCGAGGAATTCGCTGCCCAGTCGGACAACACGGCGCTCCGTAGACAGATATTGAGCCGGTTGCGGATCAATATCCATTCGGGTGAAAGGCTCTAAGTTTTTTCGCGGGACCCTCGAAAAAAGTGGTGCTTCGCGCCGTTGGACGTTAGATGTTGGATGTTAGAACTTCTACGGTACTACCGTTATCGCAGTATCTGATAAACTCCGACCAAAATAGCTGGTATTAGTTGCGCGCTAAGCGCCTTAAGTAAGCGCCTATATCCCAGAGAGCATTGGTGAGCAAGCTTGTATCAAAACCAGAGAGCAGATTGAGGGCGTATGTGATCACTGCGGCTGTGGCCGGGATTGCCGGATTCGGCGGACTGCGTACCTTGGCAACGGTGGTGAGCGAGGAGAAACTGCCGCCTGAAGAGCCGCCGATCGCCATACGCAAGTACGGGCCGCCGAACATGACGATCGTGCAGCTTATTCAGAGTAATACGCTCCGCCGAAGCTATCCGTATGCGTTGACGACACTGTTGCGTACAGCAGAAAAGCTCACGACGATCAAGATTAATCCCGAGCCGGAAATCATTTCGTCGTTCGAAGATGAAAAAATCTTCAAGCATCCGTTCGTCTATGTCAATTTCGCGGATCGACCGGACTGGACGTTCACGCCGCTGGAACAGGACAATCTGAAAAAGTACCTCGATCGCGGCGGTTTCATTTTCGTTGATGCCGGGATCAATGCGGAGTTTCTGCGGGGGAATGTCAAGCACGGACAGCATCACAGTTTCGGCGAGTGGGAGGCGTGTCCGCCATTGCGCGAAGCCTTCGCCACGATTTATCCCGAGAAATCTTTTGAGCCGCTGGAGCGGTCGCATGCGATCTACACATCCTTCTACAAAGGACTTCCGGATCCCTCGATCCTTCCGGATACGGTACGTGATTTCGTGACCAACGAGAAGTGGCCGCAAGGGACATATTCAGCCGTGGCCATGAAGGTCAAGGGTCGGATCGCAGTTCTCGCGACGCCGATCATTTCTATGGGCTGGGGCAAGAACCAGCTGGGCAACTGGCGGACAACCATCCGATTCCGCATTCGGGAGAGCGGCCCCGGGCTGTCGGAATACCTGTCGACAGCCGCTTACGACGGTGCTCGCTACGAGACGGTGCGCGAAGACGGGCTCAAGGACGTCATCTATTGCCAAAAAACACCGCCGCTGCCCGCCTGGGCGCATGAGCCCGATGGTGGCTGGCGCGTGTTCCGTTACTATCATAGTCGCGAAATCAGCGATTACGCCCACATCTTTTACACACAGCTGGGCATCAACTTCATCGTTTACGCATTGACACATTAAGTCCTTCAAACGGCTTCACCCGCTTAAAGGCAATGAGGAGAACCGGATGACCACTGTTCAGGAAAACGAGACGGCGACGGCGGCCAAGGGTGCGGAAATCGTCCGGCGGATTGTAGAGGCGCGGGAAAGGATCACCACCGAACTGCGAAAGGTCATTGTCGGTCAGGACCAGGTGATAGAAGAAACGATCATTGCCCTGCTGACCCGGGGGCACTGTCTTCTAACCGGCGTGCCGGGCCTGGGCAAGACGCTGCTGGTGAAAACCCTGGCCGAGATATTTTCCCTAAGTTTCAAGCGGATTCAATTCACGCCGGACCTGATGCCGGCCGACATTTACGGGACCGAGGTGGTCGAGGAGGACCACGCCACGGGAAAACGCGTCTTTACGTTTGTCAAAGGTCCGATCTTTGCCAACATTGTTCTTGCCGATGAGATCAATCGGACGCCGCCCAAGACGCAGGCGGCCCTTCTCGAGTCAATGGAAGAACGGCAGGTTACGGCTGCCGGAAAAACGTACCATCTCGAGCCGCCGTTTTTCGTTCTGGCCACACAGAACCCCATCGAGTTGGAAGGGACTTACCCGCTGCCGGAGGCTCAGCAGGACCGATTCGTTTTTAATGTCGTCATGGATTATCTCTCGCCCGAGCAGGAGGAAGAGATGGTAATCCGGACAACCAATCCCGGGAAGCCGAACCTGGATAAGATGTTCACTGGCGATGAAATCAACCAGATTCAGGGCCTCGTACGGGAAGTGCCGGTTTCGTCCAACGTCGTTTCGTATGCCGTGCGTCTGGTGACCAACACGCGGAAGACAGATGACGCGCTCGGATACGTCAGGGAAATGGTCAAATGGGGAGCCGGCAGCCGGGCGTCGCAAGCGTTGATCCTTGCCGGCAAAGCGCGGGCGCTCATGCATGGCCGTTACAACGTTGCCATCGAGGACGTCAAAGCCCTGGCATTGCCGATCCTGCGGCATCGCGTCATCACCAACTTTCATGCCGATGCCGAAGGTGTCACGTCGGATGACATTATCAAGCGGCTGCTTGACGATGTGCCCGAGAGCTGATCCGGCAACGGCAGAACCAACTGCGACGTTACCCCTTGCCGAAACTCCCGACACCGAATTTTCGCCGGGGCCCCGGGCCCCGGTCGCCGTGGGATGCCGTCGGCACCGCAAACTATTTCGCATTACGCAACACGTTCTGTTTCACAGGAACGGCCGCCGATTCGCGTTGCAACTCGGTCACTACGAATTGAAACTGTACAGCTGGACCGGCCCCTGGAGGGCGGGCGTCCCCGCGAGCCGCTGCAACGGGATAACTGCAATCTACCAGTCCCCCAAAACCAAGGACCCAACACCCGACGCCGCCCCCCGTGGCTCCGTCGGGCTAGTGCCCAATACCAAGTTTCACGGGAGCATCAGGTCAGCGTTCCGTGTTCCCACTGGTCAAGACATAGGGAAACATGGGTGTTTGGCGGACGGGCAAAGTAGTTCTACCGTACGGTAGAATGCCGCAGTCACCCCCGATGCAGGCAACCGGGACGCCCGCATCCGACCGTATGGTAGAACTACTATTGCCGCCGCTTTCATCCATCCGTCAGCTGACGGATGCCGAACTAAACACCATGTTTCACAGGAGCTCGCCGATGGCTATCTGGGGCGGACGGTTTTCGCGCAACCCTGATGAGCTCGTCACCAGACTGAGCGAATCGATCTCTTTCGATAAGCGCCTGTATGCGCACGACATTCGCGCCAGCATCGCACACGTGCGTATGCTAGCGCATTCCGGCATCATCGGCACGTCCGATGCCGACGCCATCGTCGCCGAGCTCGAACGGATTCGACAGGAGATCGAGGCAGGCCGATTCGATCTGCAGGAAACGCTCGAGGACATTCACATGAATATCGAGGCGGCCCTGATCGCCGCCCTGGGCGACACTGGCGCCCGGATCCATACGGCCCGCAGCCGCAATGATCAAATCGCGACAGATATCCGTCTTTATCTTCGGGACGAGAGTGATGCCGTCATGTCCCTGACCCGCGAACTGCAGGCCGCTCTCGTAAATGTGGCCGACCACAACCGCGACGCCGTCCTTCCGGGATTGACGCATCTACAACATGCTCAGCCCGTGCTCTTCGCCCACCATCTGCTCGCCTATGTGGAGATGCTTGACCGGGATTGCGGACGCCTGGCCGATGCGCGCAAACGCATGAACATGCTGCCGCTCGGCGCCGCCGCGCTCGCCGGCACGACGCTGCCGATCGACCGCGATTTTGTCGCCCGCGAACTCGACTTCGACGGGGTCATGACCAACAGTATGGACGCGGTCGCCGACCGCGATTTCGCCGTCGAGCTGCTCTCGGCGCTTGCCATCCTGATCATGCACCTCTCCCGGCTGTCCGAGGACGTCATTTTCTGGGTGTCACAGGCATGTGCGTTCATCGAGCTGGATGACGCGTTCTGTACTGGTTCGAGTCTGATGCCACAGAAGAAGAACCCGGACGTCGCCGAGCTGACACGCGGCAAATCCGGCCGCGTATACGGTGCTTTGATGAGCCTTCTCACCGTCATGAAAGGGCTGCCGCTGTGCTACAACCGGGATATGCAGGAGGACAAGGAGCCAATCTTCGATGCCATCGACACGGTCAAGTTGGTGCTCGCCGTATGGGCACCTATGTTGAAATCGATGAGAGTCGATACGGAACGGATGCATACGGCTGCCGCCGACCCCGGGCTGATGGCGACCGACCTCGCGGAATGGCTGGTCGCTGCCGGCCTGCCGTTTCGGACGGCTCACGAGCAGGTTGGTCGATTTGTAGCTTACTGCCGCGAGCGCGATTTGGCACTGAGCAATGTCACGCTGAAACAGATGCGCGAGACCGTTCCCGAAGCGCAACCGGAGTGTCTCGACCTCTTTACCCCGGAGAAGAGCGTCGATGCGCGCAATGTAACAGGGGCAACGGCGACCGCACAAGTAAAAAAGCAATTGAAGCGCTGGAAGGCGAAGTTGGCAGCCAACGCGGCATAGGTCGTTTGCCGATAGGACGACGCGTGTACCAAAACCCGAATCCTTTGAATACTGAACACCGAACACTCTTCTGAAACTTAATCGTCCTCGTCCTCAGCGGAGCGGTCTTCGTCCTTGATATCGCATTCGAATCGAAAACGAGCACGAAGACGATACGTTTCTGCCTGCCAAAACTTGCAGCGCCAGAAAGTCACTGAATATCACGTGACCATCGCGCTTGCGGGAGCACGTGGAACGTGAGTCACGTGGCTGAATACTGAGTGCGGATGCTTACCATGGCCGATTGCCTGTTCTGCAAGATGGTGTCCGGCGAAATTCCGCCGGACAAAGTGTACGAGGATGATGAAGTTCTGGCGTTCCGCGACATCAATCCGCAGGCGCCGACCCATATCCTCATCATACCCAAGACCCACATCTCGACAACCAATGATCTCGAAAAGGAACATGCGCCCCTGGTGGGACAGCTGTTCCTGACGGCAAAGCGTATTGCCGGGCAGGAGGGCCTAAGCGAACCCGGTTACCGAATGGTCCTGAACTGCAATGCCGAAGCCGGCCAAACCGTATTTCACCTTCACCTTCATCTGCTCGGCGGGCGCCCGATGACGTGGCCGCCGGGGTAAACCATCGCTGTTAAGTTTCTCAGGATGGACGATGATTTGTACAATCGACGGTTTTAGTGGACGGCCGCGGGGAACCGGCTGCGGTCCCGCCACGGCGGGATCCCGGCCGGCGGATGGGACCCGTCGGTCGACGGACGCCCCCTGCATGCAACCCGATAGGGGAAACTTAAAAGCCCGGAGGAACGAATGCGAACTCGAATGTGGATGACAGACCTTGTTAAATGTCTCTTGATGTTTGCGATCGGCGGCGGCGTTGTCCTGCGGGCGGCCGGCTCGGGCAGGAAAGAGGGCCAGGAGAGCAGGGAACAGGCGAGCGAGGGGCCGCCGCAGATCGGGCTCTTGATGGAGACCTATGACGTCAATCGCTGGGCTCTTGATGAGGCCTTCTTCGTTGAACAGGCGGAGTCCATGGGCGCGACTATCATCAAGGCGGTGGCTGACGGTTATCAGGATCGTCAGAACAAACAGGCGGAGCGCTTTCTGGTAGGCGGCGCGAAGGTCCTCGTTATCGTGCCGAAAAACCTCGAGACGGCGAGCTACATCATCAAAAGCGCCCACGAACAGAACATACCGGTCGTGGCATACGATCGCCTGATTCGAAACTGTGATCCGGACATTTACATCACCTTCGACAACGAGAAGGTCGGATATCTCCAGGCCCAGGGCGTGCTGGCCAAGGTCCCGACAGGAAATTTTATTCTTCTGGGCGGCGCTGCCACCGACAGCAAAGCACAGCTTTTGCGGACAGGGCAGATGACGGCGATTCGGCATCATGTCATCTCTACCGGCCAGAGCATCTCATTGCTTGCTCAACCGTTCCTGGACAACTGGGACCGGGAGGAGGCGCGCGGCCGCGTCAGCAAACTCTTGACGCGATTTGATGCCATGGCCAAGCCGGTGCATGCCATTATCGCATCAAACGATTCGACGGCCGGCGGCGCCATTGCCGCGTTGAAAGCGGAGAAGCTGGAAGACCAGGTTGCTGTTTCGGGACAGAACGCCGAGTTGACGGCATGCCAACGTGTTGTCGAGGGAACGCAAGCTGTGACCGTGTACAAACCCGTGCGAAAACTGGCGACAGTGGCAGCAGATGTCGCCGTCCGTCTGGCACGAGGCGAGAAGCCCGAGAGCATTATCGAAGCGTTGGGGTATGACGTCAATTACCTCGATAACGGCCGGGAGCAGGTGCCGTCCATCTATCTGGAGCCGGTATACGTCACCAAAGAGAACATGGTTGAAACCGTCATCAAGGACGACTGGCACCCACTCGAACAGGTTTACAAGAACGTTCCGAAAGACCAATGGCCCGAAGCTGAGTAGGTCACCTTCGATCGATGAATTCGTGCGAGTCGGTCTAATAGATAATCAGATTTAATTCCGCCGATGCCGCGAAGCCGCCGCAGCCCTGGATGTTCGGATGCCCTCCATCCTTGCCGAAATCCGAAACCTTTCGGGCGGCAATCAACAGAAAGTTGTTCTGGGAAAATGGCCGATGAAGATGAGATATTTCTCTTCGGTGCGACGTCGTTAATCGGATGGAATCTGCTGCGGCTCGCCGGCAGCAGGCGGATTGTGCCGTTCTGCAATCGGCACGCGAAACGCCTTCCGGAGAGAGCTTGGCGCCGTCTGAATTTCGAGGATGAAGCGGGGCTGCGTGAGGCGTTTCGACACGCGCGCCCACGGCGGCTCTTTTACTGTGCCGCTGTTTGCGACATCGAAAAATGCGAAGCCGCTCCCGAATGGGCGACAATCATCAACGTCGACGCTGTTGAACGGCTGCTCCGCCACATACCGGATCCGACTCGCCTGATATACTGTTCTTCGGACCATGTCTTCAGCGGCGACACCGGGCCGTATACCGAACATTCCCAACCCGATCCAATCAGTGTCTATGGACAAACGCGCGTCGCGGCGGAAGCGTTGGTGCGGGAGCGGAGGGGCGACAGTCTGATCATCCGCTGCGGGCTTGTCATCGGTCCGTCAGCAGATGGGCGCTCCGGCCATTTGGATTGGTTGCGCTACCGGGCTCGGGAAGGGCTTCCCATAACCATTGTGAAGGGCGAATCCCGGTCGGCGGCTTATGCAGCGAATTTGATACCGCGTTTGCTGGCGCTTGCCGAGGCAGGGATTACAGGGCTCCGCCATATCCCGGCAACACCGGCTGTATCCCGTGTGGTGTTGGCGGACTACCTCAACGAACGCTTCGGTCTTAACGCCTCGATTCAGACGGAACAGCGTGCGGATCGCCGAACGCCGCACCTGGGGAACGTCGATTTACGAACGATTCATGACGATGACCTGAGCCGGCCTCTGCCGCCGGTGGTCCGGTGATCAATGGAGGCAGGGTTTTACGAATCTTCGTTTGTGACTGGTTCCTGCCCCGAAACGGTTTCATTTGGGGACGGGCTCGTCGTGAAGCCGCCGGTATAGAATCCAGCCGAGGATGCCGCCGATCATCGGGGCGATGATATAGACCCATAGGACGCCCAGAGCCTTCGACCCGACGAAGAGGGCGAGACCGATACTGCGCGCTGGATTCAGCGAGGAATCGCCTAACTGTGCCCCGACGAGGTGGGCAATAAACAGAAAACCGCCGATGGCCAGGGCGGAGAATCCCGGTGTGAAATCTCCGCGGGTCGCGGTAAAGATTGTATAGAGGAACAAGGCGGTGAGTATCAGCTCCCAGAAGAATAGCGCCGCCATGGACATATCGTGCGGGTTGCCGTTGGCGCCGAGTCCGTCGATCGTGAACTCGTAGTCCGGTAGTCCCTCCAGCAGAAACAGAAGGACTGCGCTGGCGACGATCGCCCCGAGTATCTGGCTGATGACGTAGCCCGGCGCATCGGATCCCTTCAGCCGACCCGACAGGGCCATCGGGATCGTGACGGCCGGATTGACGTGACATCTCGACTAACGGGATGATGACCAGAACCAGCACTATCAGCGTGAAACCGAAGGCGCAGGAGATGACGAGAAAACCGTCTTGCCCATAATCGAAAAATCCCTGTAAGGTTGCGACGGCCGTCCCAACAAACACCAACGTAAAGGTGCCGACAAATTCAGCCAGATAAAGGCGCATGGCTCTGTTCATGGTATATTTCCATTCCGCATGAATGATGGAATGGTGAACCGTCCAGGGTCTACCTTGCCGTAGACCTTTGACCGATTAGAAATGGCGGAAAACCGGCACCGCATGGCGAAGCAGTTGCGCGATGCTGACGATTGGGGCGCCCTGTCCGGAATCGATGGCTGTGGTGGTACGCCGGATGGACGGGCAGATCAAGCTGGGAGAAGAGATCGAATCAAGATCGAACAGCCGTTTGAATTAGTGTCGGGGCCGCGTAATGCAAGATGAGGCGGAAAATGTTCGAGTGATCCATGAAAATAGGAATCCTCTCCGACACCCACGGTCATCTGCAACGTACGACACAAGCCATTGACCTTCTGGCGTCGCACAACATAGACGTCGTCTGCGCCATTGCGGCGATCTCGGGTCCCGGGCCATCGTCGATGCCCTGGACCAAAAGTTCCGGCCCGATGAAGTTCCGGTCCACGCCGTCCTCGGAAATGTCGATCACTACAATCGTGCCGTGACCGAATGTTGTGGCGACACTGGAATCAATATGTTGGGAAAATCCGGTACGATCGAACTCGGGGACCGGCGCTTCGCCCTCGTGCACGGCGACGATCGGCGTAAGCTGGCCTACGTCATCACATCGGGCGACTTCGACTATGTGTTGACAGGACACACCCACACGCGCGAAGACCGGCGGGAGAGCCGGACGCGCATCATCAATCCCGGTGCCGTGTATCGCTCTGCCGAGCCGAGCGTCGCCATCCTCGACCTCATCACGGAAGTAATCACATTCCTGGAACTGAAACCATGAAG
>CAUZRT010000078.1:0-11679 GCA_963582235.1 Lentisphaeria bacterium | reverse complement strand
AACCAAAAGCTGGTTAATTGCGTATTCCGCAATTGCCTGTTCGAGAACAACGCCGGTCATGGTATGTTCGTCCGTGCGCAGAATTTCGCCAGTGACGAGGGCGTACCGGTCTCGATTCGCTTTGAGAACTGCATCTCCCGGATGAATCAACCCGGTATGGTCGGTGATAGCGGCATGTGCGTGCGGGTCCCGGGCGATGAGGGCCCGGCAGGCACGATCGAGTTCATCAACTGCGTATCAGAAAACAGCGGCCAGGCAGGGGCCAATGTTTATGGCGAATCGGTCGGCCACCTGAAGATTCGTTTCGTCAACTGCAACTGGATTAACTCGCAGGGGACGGCGGTAGTGCTCAATATGCACAAGCCGTCAGCGAACGGAACGGGCAGCATCGAGTTTGTGAACTGCGCGGTGTATGAGGAAAAAACGACGCCGACAGTGCAGGTCATAGCACTCGAGGGCAATGACTACGGCGACGATATCACGGGCAGTATCACGGTGTACAACAAACACGGCGCCCGCCTGGCGTCAGAGCCTCGCGGCGTCAATGTCAATCTTAAGGTTATTGACATGGCGAGCGGAGCGGCAGTCGCCAATACCGGACCGGCAGGGGTAGCTGGGCGGACTATCAAGCCGGCGCACGACCTGCGCGCCGGCGATTTGCCGGGATACGACGACGTGTCCACCTTCGGCGAGTTATGGGCGACGCACGATTTCATTGCCGATCTGCCGAAAACCTGGATCTTCCGGCTTGACTTCAATGATCAAGGGCGGCAGCAGGACTGGGGCGGTGTCATTATCGACAAAACGCAGTGGCAGTCGATCAAGATCGGTGAGTGGTGGGAGCCGCAGGGTCATCAGTACGACGGCATTGCCTGGTATCGCGTCAAGTTCGAAGTGCCGGCAGAAGTAAAGAGGGACGAGCTGGTTCTTTCGTTCGGCGCCGTCGATGAATCTGCCTGGGTCTACCTGAACGGCAGGCAGATCGGCGAGCATGACATCGGTGGCGGCGGATGGGATAAGCGCTTCGAGATCCCGCTCGGGGATGCAGTGAAGATCGGTGCGAGCAATATCCTCACAGTGCGCGTACGCGACCGCGCGAATTACGGCGGCATCTGGAAATCGGTAAAGTTGGTCGTGGAGAAAGGAGATTGAAAACCATGAAGACGTGGAATCATTGGGGGTCCGGTGTCAGGTGTCAGGAAAGTGCGAACCGACTTGTCCCACGAGGCCGGAAATCCGCAAGCCGGAGTTGCTACATGCTCTATGCAGGTTTGGCCATTGCCATCGCTGTCGCCTCGATCGCGCGATCTGACGATTTGGTCCGCATCGGCCCCGAAAAGAAAGTGATCGAATGGGGCTGGGACGAACCGGATCCGGCGTTCATGCGGGCCAATGCGGCACGCATGGATCTGTTCGGTTTTGACGGTGTTATTTTTCACACCGACGCAGCCGCTGTAGATGGCAGGGTCCTTCGCTTCGACTGGAATGTTTGGGGACCGGACCGGTTTGAGTACGCGGCCTTCACACAGCACGTCGACGACCTCAAGGCCGCCCACGCAGCGTTCAAGAACATGACCGACAACTTCATGCGCTTTAACGTCTGCCCCGGCGAGGTCGACTGGTTCGACGACGAAGCATTCGCTGTCGTGGTTCAGAACGCTACGGTGGCCGGGCGCGTTTCGAAGAACGGCGGCTGCAAAGGCATCATGTTTGACGTCGAGCAGTACCAGGGCAACATCTTTCGGTATGGCGAACAACCCCGTGCTGACACGAAAAGCCTCAGCGAATACCAGGCAAAGGTCCGCCAGCGCGGGCAGGAATTGATGCGCGGGTTTCAAAAGTTCCATCCCGACATCACGCTGATGATGACCTATGGTTACAATTTGACTGGCCTTCGCGGCGTCGGGGCTTATGATTTGAGCCAATTCAGCTACGGCTTAATGAAGAACCTGCTCGACGGCATGTACGATGCCGCCAGCGGCGACACGGTGATTGTCGACGCTTTTGAAGAAGCCTACGGGTTTCGGGTTCACGCCGAGTACACTAATGCACGCCGGCAGGTGGAGAGTTACACACCCGCGGTCGGCAATCCGCGGCAGTACAGTAAGCACGGCCGGCTGGCGTTCGGTGTCTGGATGGACCATGCCCCCGGCGTAAAACCATGGAATGCCGACGATATCGAGCAGAATTATTTCCTCCCGGAGGAGTTCGAGTATTCGGTTTTTTGCGGGCTCGATGTCACCGACCGGTATGTCTGGGTCTACTCCGAGCAACCGAAATGGTGGACCAGCGAGAAAAAGTCGTGGTGGAAGGACGAAAAACTGCCGAGCGTGTACAATGACGCCTTGCGCCGAGTCCGAAACCCGAGGCGAATTGACGATGCCGCGTACCTCGGCCGCAAGGTGAAGGACGCGGCGGGAAGTGGTGCCGCTGCCGCGTCTGAACAATCCGGTTACAGCGACGAAGAGACGTTTGGCGATCTCACGGACAAGTTCGAACTCGTCGACGTACCCAAGGCGTGGAAATTCCGCACCGGCGTCGATGGCGAAGGCGTCAAGAACGGTTGGTATAATGCCGACCCGCACCCGGATGGCTGGCGCGATATCGTCATTGGTAGATTTTGGGATGAACAAGGCGTGCGGTATCACGGCGAAGATGGATGGTACCGGCTCACTTGGGACGTACCCGCTATCCAAGTTCCCGAAGGCGCCAAGCTCTATCTCTACTTCGGTGCCGTCGACGAGACGGCCACGGTGTGGGTCAATGGCGTCGAGGCGGGAGGTCACCACGAACACCCGCATTTCGGCTGGAACAAACGCTTCCCGATCGATGTCACCGGCAAGCTCGAGCCGGGCGTGGTCAACACGATTGCTGTTCGTGTCGGCAACGGACTCTTTGCCGGCGGCATCTGGAAGTCAATCAAACTAGCGATATCAAAGTAACCGCTTATGGAAGCAGAATTATTGGTCCATCCCGAGACTCCGTTTCCAGTCGGCGTCGAGTAACTACCGCTCCCCGACGCCGAGGCAGGCCGTGTGGGACGAAGATTTGGCGCACATCAAGGCGACCGGGTTGCGGATCGTGCGAAGTTTCAATTATTGGAACTGGATGGAGCCACGGCTCGATGCCTACGAGTTGAATGATATCGATCGCCTGTTCGACCTGACCGAGAAGCACGACCTGTGCGTCTGGCTCGATATCACCCTGGCCACCCACAGCCCCTGTCCCGAATGGCTGATGCGCGAGCACCCGGACATTCGCGCCGTGGATCGCCAGGGCCGGCCCGTAATGGTTTGGTGTAATAGGTTGCGGCCTATGGTCGACATCCGGTTATCGGCTTCGCCCGGTGGTCGCGTTGCGGCCGTCCTGCGATCGCAGCCCTTCGTGCCTTCTCATTTGCAGCGGCCGCTGTGGAGCTCGGCCCTCCAATTACCGGCCGTGTCCCGGCCAGCGCCTCTGGAGGGGCGGCGTCCTCGACGATCGTCTTCCCAATATCAGTGCGCCTGCCTATGTCGCCGAATACGAATGGATCGATTATGAGTAGCGGTAGCACGAATGCGAATTTTTGACGCTTAAGTTGGGGGGCTTTCGGTGACCCCTTCGTAAACCTCGTCACAAACCGATTCGCGCGTCCTTGGTCGAGAGCCTTGTCGTAAACCAACTCAAACGTCCATAGTCGATAACCTTGTCAAGAATCACGAAGTGGTGTTTCTTCGGCGTAAACCTTTTCGATTAGGTTGACGAATTTGGTTGGTGAAAAATCTATGTGATTTGGTGTCTTCCCGGCTGCAACTTGCGGACATCACCCGTATACGGCAGCGTGGCTGTTGCAGTACTGCCGAGCGGCACTTCCACCGTCCATTCAAAACACCCGTTCGTGCACGCCCACTCACTGACAATCCGGCCCTGCGGGCAATCGTGATGCACGTGTACCCGGTCCAGGCCGGGTATCGGATGCGGTTTCAGAAAGAAGTGCTTGAACCCGGGTTGCCGACTATCCGGCTGTATGCCGGCCAGGGTATTGTAGAACCAGTTGTCGAAGCCGCCCATCATCGGGTGGTTCAGCGAGCGCGGACCGTCCGTTGCATCGTGCCCAGCTTCCCCCCAGCACTCCCACAGCGTCGTCGCTCCGCGCTGGATCAGGTTTCCGAAACTCGGATAGCTGTCCTTGTGCATGATCGCCAGCGCCAACTCACCGTGCCCGTGCCGGGTCAGCACTTCAAAGAGATAGCGCACGCCCATGATCCCGGTATTCAGGTGGCCATCGCGCTCCCGAATGTCGTGCACCAGACTGGCCACAACACGATCTTCGTCGCCGTCCGGAACAACCCGAAACTGCAAGGCCATGACATCAGCAGTCTGCGATCCGAAGGTGCCGTTCTCACGGTCATAATAACGATCAATTACAGCATCACGTATTTGCAGCCGCCAACTTTCGTACCGCGCCGTCTCTTGCTGTTTATCGAGAAGCGGCGCGGTGCGGGCCATTACCTCGGCGCACTGGTGGAACCACAGTGTCGCCGTCAACGTCGGAGGCGTGTGCGTGCACGGACTCTCGCCGCCGGGATCGTACCAGTCGCCGTGGCTAATGCCTTCCAGAATCCAGTTGTCGGCGCACTCACCGAAGTGCTCGACTTGGCGCTGCATCCCCTCCCAGTGTTTTTTAAGGACTGATACGTCACCGTAGTAAATGTACAGGTACCATGGCAGCATGATAAAGGCGGCTGCCCAGTCCGGCAGCGCCTGGCCGCAGGTGCGCTTGCCGGGAGCGATGTTGCAAGGCAGGCCGTTGTGACGAGTGCGGGTCGTTTCGATATCGTCAATATACTTTTCCCAGAACGCCCGGCCCTGGAAATTCCAGATCGAGTACTCCGCCACCATGTTGGCATCGCCCAACCAGCCGCATCTTTCCCGCGCCGGGCAGTCCTCGGGAATGCTGTGGATGTTGCTACGATGGGTCCACAGCGCCATGGTATGGAGCCGGTTCAAGCGCTCGTCAGAACAGTGGAAACTGCCGGCTGTCGGCAGATCTGTATGGACAACCACGCCGGTGATGTCCGCTGCCGTCAGTTCATCCGGCCACCCGATCACCTCCACGTAGCGGAACCCGTGATAGGTGAAGCGCGGCTCCCAGGTCTCGGGGCCTTCGCCTTTGCAGATATAGCGATCGATCTGTTCTATTCCGGCGACGAACACGCCCGTACTGGCCGTATCGATATTCCCGTCGGGCCCCAGGGCTTCGGCGAAGCGCATGCGGATTTCGGTGCCGGCCGGGCCATCTACCTGAATTCGTGCCCAGCCGGCAAGGTTTTGCCCCATATCGACCACGTATTGTCCGGGAATCACTTCATCGACGGTGACCGGGCGCACATCTTCGATACGTCGAATCGGGGGCATTTCCTGCCGTTCGAGTCGACCGCCGGGAGCCGAGACTGTCACCGCCGCCTGCCACCCCGAGTCGTTAAAATCGGGTGCGCACCAACCGGATTGCTCGAGCCTGGCATCATAGCATTCACCGGCATAAAGGTTGGCGTCCGTAATCGGACCGGCCGACCAGACCCAGTCTTCATCACTGCCGACAACCTGTTTACCGCCGTCGGTGAACGCAATGTGCAGTTCCGCCAGCAACCGCGGCTTGCCATAGACGGGTTGACATTGCTCGTTCCAGAGCCGATCCTGGTTGTACCAGCCGTCACCGAGCATCACGCCGATGGCGTTGGTACCCGCCCGGACGAGTTCGGTCACGTCGTGGGCGACGTAGAAGACGCGCTGATCATAGTCGGTCTGTGCCGGATCCAGGACGTGATCACCGACACGCAGGCCGTTGATCCAGGCCTCGTAGTACCCCAGTCCGCTGATTGACAGCGTTGCAGAGGCTATGGAGGCGCTTATCGTAAATTTACGACGGAGAAGCGGGGCGCAGCGTTCGCCAGGGCGATCCACCATCGCTATCCAATTCGAGTAGTCACCGATCATTTCCATGTGGTCAGTTCCTGTTTAAGAATTCACGACTGACGGAAAAGCGGCGGCGGCCCGGTGCGAGGGGGCGTCGATAGCCGCTGGAGTCGATCCATGACCCAAACCGAATCGGGATCGGCTCACGTCCGTCAGCATTTAATTGAGGTATTGTTCCAAATCTAATAGTCGAGGCTGGCCGTTTTCGCGTCAGAAAAGATATTACGCGTGCCGACGCTTGTCAATCGCACAACCCGTCCACGCGGGCTCTCGAGCGCCTGGTTCGGTTGTTGCTTGGTTATTCCGTGCCCCTGTATGCGGAGCGCCGATTCTTCCGCCGTCTACCGCCATCATCTTTATCCGAATACAGTACCCCACTTCCCCCATTCTGATGGTGCGGCCAATCCAGAACCGGTCTCACGCAAGGCCGCGACGCTACATCAATCAAAATGAATCTGAATATTTGGTTGGCGACGTTGCGAGAGGCTTCTTGTTCTTTGCCTGGTACGTACACAACGTTGCCCTTGAGCGGCGGGACCCTCCGCGTACGCCCGGAGGGCGTACGCAGAGCCTATGGAAGTGGCTCCGGGATCGCGAGTCGGCATGTCCATCTCTACCCAATATAGTCAGCTATGTCAAACAGGTACTGCTGCCTTCCGTTGCCGCCGTGAGTTGAGTCAATAATTACTCTTTTGCCGTCCCGGATAATGCGTGGATGCAGGTCACATCTGAGCTCACCTGTTGTGTAGCGCAGAGTTTGGAAGTGCCCGAGCGGCACAATTCTGCCCGTTCCAACATGAAACAGAAACGGGTTCTGGCAGCCATCCTTGTCCGCATAGGTGTCGGCTATCATCCACTGATTACCTTGCAGATAGGTGTGGTGCCCGTTTGGGGCGTTGAGGATTGTCTCTTCGCTGCCGCTACCGTCATCCTTGTAGAGCTTGTAGCTATTCTCCCGCCAGATCGCGATATGTTCAGGATCGCGCCATGTGAAGTGTGAAACATATGGCTTGTCAGTCACCAGTCGAACGTCGGAACCATTTGCAGCTGCTGTAAACATCCGAGTGCGGAAATCCGGGAACCGCCCACCGGCCGATCGCCACCGGTGCAAGAATAGAAATCTGCTGCCATCGGTGTTCCAGGCCAGATGGTTGAAGTAATGCATGTCATCGGCCGCCGGATCTTCATAAGGGATTGATGCGATATCTTTAACTGAGAATAATAGTTCAAGCTTGCCGGTCTCAAGATTCGCGATCGAAATACCGATCTCTTCAGGACTTGATATGTTCTCACTCTTATCCGGAATGCCGGGATATCCATACCCGGGTCTCAGGGATTGTATCCTCGAGAAATCGGCTACCAGTGCGTCCTTGCCATCTGGGCGGACATGATAAACCGGAAAGTCCAACGTGCGCCTGTCACCTGTCTGTACGTTCACTATATGACACACAAAGCGATCTCTTGACCGATCATTCCACATGACTTCATCGGTTGAACCAGGCCGCCATTGCAGCATACATCCCTGCTGCCAGCACCAGGCACGACTCTTGCCCAATTGTGTCCACTTGTAGCTGTCTTCAATGTCGACAAGCCCGACACGGATGAAGTCATCTTCCTTCGGCGAACGGTCATCGAAATCGACCTGCATGCTGAGAACAAACCGGTCCTCTGGATCGGTGGAGAACTTATCGTAGTAGCCGAACCAGTGGTACTGCGGCCCGTGCGTGATCGGCTTAACGTCCGGAAAGTGCGCATTTCTTCTGTAAAGCTCTTCTTCAAACTGCGGGTGGGAGACCCACTCCTGGTCCTTTGGGGTCTCTACGGTCAAGGCCTGCCGGGTTCTGTTCACAGTTCCTCCTTAACTTTCGGCGCCAACGTCGGTGATCAGGCGTTCAGAAATGGATGTCCGCGTTCCTAATCTGAATTGCCTGAGCCAGCTTGTTCTCAACTGGGGAGTCCTCGTCGGCATGCGAAACTGAAAGGCGACCTCGAGGAACCGATCGAAGTTGCCGATATTTCGGGTCACGAGCTTCCGCCCGAATTTTCTCCTGCAGGTACGTCTTGGCATAAGCGGTAAGGTAGGACACCGCGTCGGTCCCGATGATTGCGAGCGGCAACGTTCCGTGGGTCAGCGCATCAGAGATGCTGACGCTGAATTTTGCGTCAGATTCTGTCGGCGCGACTGAGTGGAGATGCCGGACTATCGAGTCGTAATCGATAATGAGTGGATCGATTACGACTATTCTTCAATTTCTCTTTTCCCCTGCCAGCTTCACCGACTTCCAGATGCCGCCGTAGCTCGTACGGTCGCGAACGCGAACGGCCAGCTGGTTGTTCGCGCCGATCTTCACGGCATCGCCAAGCGGAATCTCGAAGCGCTGATCCCATCCCCCTTCGCCAACATCATGCTTGCCGACATGCTTGCCGTTCAAATAGACCCAGGCGGATTCATCGACGGCACCGAATGAGAGGGTCAATCCATCCCTCTTCGCATCTGGCGGCACGTCGAAATCGACGCGATACCAGGCAATGCCGTCGTACTGATGGCCCTGCGGTTCCCACCACTCGCCGATCTTGATCGGCTGCCACTGCGTCTTGTCGACAATAACGGCGCCCCAGTTCCGCTTCTGCCCTTCATCGTTGAAGTCAAGCCTGAAACGCCAGGCTTTCGGCAGATCGGCGATAAAATCGTGCGTCTCCCATAGCTCGCCGAAGGTGGCGTCGTCGTCGTACCCTTCCAGATCGCCGGCCCGCTGGTCGTCCGCCGGCTTGATCGTCCGTCCGGTTACCTCTGCCAGTCCGGTATTGCCGACTGCCGTTGCGCTCTTGCTGTCAACGACGCGCAGATTGACAGTCATTCTACGAGGCTCCGACGCCAGGCGGGCGCCGAGTTCGTTGTGCACTGTGATCACGCCATTGATATCGTCACCATAATCGTTGCCCTTGAGGTGTATGACCTGAACGGTGGGCCCCGTTTTCTCTTCATAAACCGAGCAGTTTACAAATTCGACGCTGCCCGTTCCGACTGATGACTGCTGGTGCATGTTGAGCACTACCGCCGTCCCCTGCGAGTTAATCCAGTTGCAGTTGATGAAGCGGATCTTCAAGTTGCCGACCGAGACTCCATAAACGTTGGCCCCTGCCTGTCCGGTATTCTCTGACAGGCAGTTGATGAACTCGATCGTACCTTCCGGGCCCTCATCGCCCGGCACCCGCACACACATGCCGCAATCACCGCCCATCCCGGGTTGACTCATCCGTGCGACACAATTCTCGAAGCGAATTGAGACCGGCTTGCTCTTGCTGGTGACCGTATCACGAGGACGAACGAACATTCCGTGGCCGGCGTTGTTTTCGAACAGGCAGTTGCGGAAGACACAATTGACCAGCAGCTCTTCCGGGTGGTCCGGCTCGAAGTCAATGCCCGCTGACGGCCCAGTTCCCTTCGTTGCCGAGAAAACACAATTTTCCACCAGCAGGTTACTGCCGTCGACTACGCTGATTCCCTGGCGGTGGTTATCGTGACAAACGCAATCGCGGATCACCACGTCCTCGCACCCACGGCTCGTGCTTGATCTGCCGATGTAGATGCCGTCACCGCCGGAACTCTCAATCCGCAGACCGGCGACGTCAATCCGTTTGCAGCCCATGAAGCGAAGTCCGTGCCGCCACTCAGCTATTGCGTAGGGCGGATTCTGGTAATCCGTTTTCCGCATCCGCAATACGGCGCCATAGCCGCGAATGGTGATGTCGGACTGGTCGTCGGCGACGATGAGTGAATCCTGTCCCCCCTTGAATTCGCCCTTTTTGGCCAGCACCACGACCCCCGGCTCGAAGACCAATTCCAGATTGTCGCGAAGGACGAGCGCGCAGCGACCGTGCGGCGTATCCCTATTGGGCCGAAGAATCCATGGCTTGCCCATGTAGGGAATGATGACCTTCTTCGCCTTCGAGTCGACCGCTTGCTGAAGGATGGCTGTGGAATCCTCGCTGTCGAAGCCCCACCAGGAAGCATTCGCGGTCGTCAGCACACCGGCAGCGACCTGGGCGACGGCTTCCGGGTTCTTACCCTTGCCCGGCACGGCGTCGGCCCAGCAACTGCATAGCACCACGATGCCAATGGCGATTGAGGTTGTCTTCATGTCGTTTGTATCCGTTACAATTCAGCTGTTGTCCAGCGTCACCATTCGAAATCGATCCCCGTTGTTTTCAATCCTTCTTTTCTCCCACCAGCTTAACCGACTTCCAGATGCCGCCGTAGTTCCCACTGTCGCGAACGCGCACGGCCAGGACGTTGGTTCTGTCGATATACGCAGCATTACCGAGGGCGATCTCGAAGCGCTTATCCCATCCGCCATCACCAATATCATGCTCGCCGATCAGCCAGCCGTTCAGATAGACCCAGGCCGATTCATCGATGGCGCCGAAGGAGAGCGCCAGCTTCCGTCCCTTCGCGGTCGCCGGCAAGTCGAACTCGAGGCGATACCAGGCGATGCCGTCGTAGTGATGGCCCTGCGGTTCCCACCACTCGCCGATCTTGATCGGCTGCCACTGCGTCTTGTCGTAAATAGAGCCGCCCCACCTCTGGTTCACGCCATCATCGTTGAAGTCAAGCCTGAAACGCCAGGTTTTCGGCAGATCGGCGATGAAATCGTGCGTCGACCATAACTCGCCGAAGGTGGCCTCGTCATCATATCCCGGGAGATCACTCGCGCGTCGGTCGAGCACCGGCATGGTCCGCCCAGTCACTTTCGCCGGTCCGCTATTGACAACTGCCAACCCGCTCTGACCGTCAATAACCTTCAGATTGACATTGATGCCGCGGGGCTCCGACGCCAGACGCGGGCCGTGTTTGTTGTACGCCGTGATACTGCCCGTGATATCGTCGCCGTAGTCGTTGCCCTCGAGTGTTATGACTTGCACTGTCGGCGTCGTTTTTTCCTCATACACCGCGCAGTTCACAAACTCGATGCTGCCCGTTCCGTTCGCTGACGGCCTGTGCATATTCATCACTACCGCCGTCCCCTGCGAGTTGATAAAGTTGCAATTGACGAAGCGGATCTTCAAGTGGCCGACCGAGTAACCATAAACATTGGCCCCTGCCTGTCCCATATTCTCAGACACGCAGTTGATGAAGTCGATCGTGCCTGCCGGACCCTCTTCCCCCGGGACCCGCACGCACATGCCGCTAGCGCCGCCCATACCGTGTTTGCTCATTCGCGCCACGCAGTTCTCGAAGCGAATCGAGACCGGTACGCCCTCGTCGCTGGCGAAATTCTGCGCACGGACGAACATACCATGACCGGCGTTGTTCTCGAACAGGCAATTGCGGAATACGCAATTAACCAGCTTTTGGTTCCGGCTGTCCGGCTCGTAATCGACACCGGCCGATGGCCCGGTACCTTCCGTACCCGAGAAGACACAGTTCTCTACCAGCAGGTTCTTGACATCGATCAGGCTGATCCCCTGCCGGTGGTTGTCGTGCGAGACGCAATTGCGGATGACAATATCCTCAGAGCCCCGCACCGAGTCCGATCCGAAGTAAATACCGTCCCCGCCGCTGCTCTCCATGCGCAGACCTTCGAGGTGAATCCGACTGGCGCCCTCCCCCTTAATGACGTGCTTATATTCCTCGTTCGGTGGATAGGGCGGATTCCGGTAATCCTCTTTTCGCATCCGCAGGATCGTCCCACTGCCGCGAATCGTGATGTCCGACTTGGTGTT
>CAUZRT010000077.1:0-11886 GCA_963582235.1 Lentisphaeria bacterium | reverse complement strand
CGAACGGGTCGAGTGCGCAATCATCCTCATCGAAATTCCGGGTCACAATCTGAGGATTTGTGAACGGTCCCCAGATGATGAGGTCGGGCAGCAGATCAGCGGCAACAGGTGCCGATGAGCCTTCGCTGGACGCCAAGAGTCCTGCGGCAAAGCTCAGTGACAGAAGTGATCCTGCCCACATTGCGTAGTATCTTCGTTGGTGTGTTTTTCGGCGTGCGTGCATTGAAGGTGTATGTGGCATGTTGGTGTCCAAATCGATCGAATCTCAATCCTGGTCATGAGAATTTACTCCGGGACGAGACCTAGACAAGGAACCGACAGCAACCGTTCACGGTGCAGTAACATCGGGTCGATAAAAGTAGTAGAAAATAGTTTTCTGCCGGACGATATTTGGTAGGCCGCAAAGTAGTCCTACCGTATGGTAGGACTACTTTGCGGCCGCTTGCATTCGACGCGTCGAGGAACGACAAACCGCTGTTTCACAGGAGCGCCCGCTGTCTCGCGCTATGATTCGTCTCCGTCAGCCGCTGGAGACGAATTACTGGGATGTGCAATCCTACCGTACGGTAGGACCGGACAGCCGCAATGTGGGAGGTCGCGTCCTATCCGTCAGCTGACGGAAGTGCAGCCCACAACCGCGTCCACGAAATTCCAAGTTTCTGAAGAGCACGGGGCCCGGCCGACGCGGGATCAAGAAATAGGAAACAACTAGATGTTGCCGTCAACCGCCGGATGCCTCTCACATGGATTCCAATTCAGCGGTTGTCTGCGAATCCAGAAGATTATCGCGAGTATTTCTCCGCCACGAACCGCAATTCGGTTGACAGACCCAACTGGCGCATTGCATATTGTACCAACATTGCGGGCCCGGTCAGTTTACTGCCGCCGAATCGCTTGATGCGTCCTACCTGCTGAAACCCTGCCCGCCGCAACATTATCGACAGCGTCTTGTCGCGAGAAAAACTGCAGGTGGGTCGTATTCGAAAAACATTACGTCTCCGACGGCCCTGGCGGAGAACCTTGTACGAGTATATGTTCGGAACAGATACCAGAAGGATGTCGCCGGGGTTTAACAAGTGATGGATTGCGCGGCAGAGCGCCAGCGGGTCGAGGACGTGTTCGAGGCATTGCAGGAGAGTGACGGCGTCCAACGATTCCAATACATTCGACTCCAATACATTTTCGATTTCGTCGGCCGAAATCCCCTGAAAACCCAAATCCGGCAGACGCTGCTTCAGATTTTACCGGGCTTCCGGTGACGACTCGATGGCGTAACAATCGCGTTGCCGGCGAAGCCGAATGGAACGCTTCCAGAAACCCGCCCGTCCCGGCCCCGATGTCCAACAGGTTTGCCACGTCCGTCCTGGTACGAAGAACATCATCGACAAGTCCGCGCCAGACGCGTGAGTGCTGATCGATCCATTTCTGAATCCGCGGATCGTCCGGCGACGCGTAATACTCTTTCCGATATTTTCTTTCCAGCTCGTCGGTGTCGAACTCTGCGGCGAAGAGAAACGAGCATTCCGAACACCTGGCAATGACGCGATGGTCGAGGTGAGCGAATGTATCGGACTCTGCGTAACAACAAAGGGGGCATGTGGACCGGCTGGTCATAAATGTTGAAGAGGGTGGTTGGCACCCGATGCAGTGCCGGGATGGCGGCTGGGGCACTTTTGACAAAGACAATTCTAAAAATATCTTAACCAAATTGCCGTCTGCCGTTCACAACGCCATGATTGATCCGCCGACGGCCAACATTACAGCGGGGGTGCTCGAGTGCCTCGCCGATTGCGGTCACGACATATCCGCACCGCCGGTGCCGAAGGCACTGGCACTCCTGCAGCGAAAACAGAAAGCCGACGGCTCCTGGGGCGTGCAATTATATTTACGGGACGTGGCACGTTCTAAGGGGCCTGGCGGATATCGGTGAAGATATGAACCGGGCTTACGTCTGCCCCGCCGTTGACTGGCTCGAGTCCGTTCAGAACGCGGCCGGCGGCTGGGGTAGAGACGGAATCGACCGGCACCGGATTTCCCGGGGGCTTCTACCTTGAGTACAACTTGTATAGACTCTATTTTACCGTTCCGATCCCGGTTTACGGACAAGCTCCTGATCATCGCTGGTAACGGTCCGGTAAATGCGCTGATGATCGCGTATCGCTGCCAGCCGATATCGTCCGGTTTCATGTCTCGGCAGTTCCAGGTCCCGTCCGTCGGTCGGCAGGGAGAACCGGTAGTAAGCTTCATATTCATCAACGGTAAGTTCGATGCGGTTCCCCAGCAGCGCCTGGTGAAAGTCCCGGTATATACCGCGCTCGTAACCGGGAAGCACGGTGCCACTGAAAAACTCGGCCATACAGCCGGAGCCGTAGCTGAAGAATCCTAATCGCTTCGATGCGAGATCGCTGCCGGAAAAATCGAGAAGCGATGTCAAACCAATGTACAGCGAGGCGGCATAGCTGTTACCGATCAACCGATTGTATGTGAGGGAATCGGCAATCTGCCCATGCAGATGCTCCGGCGACGCGTTGGCCGATGCCGCCGCCGCCAGCTTCCGATGCGCCGTTTTCGCCATATTCGAAAACGGAAGGTGATAACAGAAACGATCGAAATCATCGAATTGCCGGCCACTTTCCTCCTGGTAATGCTCCCAGGATTTCAACAGGGATTTGATGTAAATGCGGATCGATGCTTTGCCGTTGACAAGCGCTTCGCTGCGGTAATTGGGACGCCAGAAGTCCATGACATCCTCCGTATGGAATCCGGCGCCGGCGTCAAAGTCGATCAAGCGGGGACTGGCGCCGATCAACATGGCCACGGCGCCGCTCCCCTGAGTCGGCTCGCCGGTTGTCCCCAGACCGTAACGCGCGATGTCTGCAGCCACGATCAGGATTTTTTGTTTCGGACGCTGCAGGATGGACGGTATCGCCATCTGTAGCGCCGCCGTGGCGCCGTAACACGCTTGCTTGAGTTCGACAATCCGGCAACGATCGGACAGGCCGAGCAGATTGTGAATGTAAATGCCCGCGGCCTTGGACTGATCAATACCGGATTCCGTAGCCAAAAGGAGAGCGCTGACGTCGTCGGCGGCATGATCCCGAAGAATCTGCGATGCCGCATTCGCGCCCATCGTGACGATGTCCTCGTCCGGCGGCGGGACGGCCATTTTTTCCTGGCCGAGCCCGGCGTAATAGCCGTCCGGATCGGTCCCGCGGGCGGCCGCCAGAGATTTCAGGTCAAGGTAATAATGGGGCGAATAAAAGCTGATCGCATCGATGCCGACACCCGTATTCATGAAACGCCTCCGAAACTCGAGGGTTCAGGTCCCGCACACCGGAGTTCCCGTCCAAGTGGAAAGCGGGATCTCCCAGGCGTTGCGAGTTCAGCAAACGGAACCATGAACTTGACCGGCTTACGCCGGGGCTTTTCTGTCCGTGATTTGTATTACAAGTGTTTCGCTACTGAGCCTCAAAAAAAAATTCTTAGACGATGAACTTATATGACTCGCTGGCCTTTTGCCAGGCAATGTTGTTGTTTATACACAATTCGATGCAGATGAGCCGGCAGCCCCGCATATAGATGGGTCGTCTGCACGCGACCCGTGCCCTGAAATAACAGAGACCAGGAAGGTTTCACAATCAGGCGCCGTTGGTCAGGGGCCCATCGGCGTATTCGAGTAGATCGTACGTCGGCCAAGTTTGTCCGCTGGATTTGTGTTTGAAGGACGGCGCAAGGTCGCATGGGGCGCAGACAAGCCCCGGCGAAGCCGGTTAACTCGAGCGTATAGGAATTTCTTTCAGGATATGAGACTTCGTGAACTTGCAATACCGTTGGACTTCTGAAATGAAAGACAGGAAACGCTTCATACTTGCCGCGGCACTTTCGGCTTTCGCGATACTTCACGTTGTCGCGCAGCCGGCAATAATCAGCGCGCGCGACCGCTTCCGTCCCGTCGAGGCGGAGCAGACCATGGTGGTGACCGACGACCCGATCGCTACCCGGGCCGGTGTTGGTGTCCTGAAGAACGGCGGCAATGCGATCGATGCCGCGGTGACCATCGGTTTCGTTATGGCCGTGACTATGCCGCAGGCAGGCAACATTGGCGGTGGCGGATTCATGGTGATTTATGACGCCGGAAGGCGGCGGGTCGAGACAATCGATTACCGCGAGCGGGCCCCTGCGGCGGCCCATCGCGACATGTTCCTTGACGTCGACGGCAATGTCGACGCGCAGCTGAGCCGCTTCTCCCATCGCTCCGCGGGCGTTCCGGGCACGGTGGCCGGACTGGCCATGGCGCTGGATAGATTCGGTACGCTCTCCCTTGCCGATGCCCTTGCACCCGCCATTGGATTGGCCCGCGACGGCTTCGCGGTCTCACCTCGCTTTCTCAATTCCATCGAGTACGCGAGCGAGCGATTAAAGCGGTGGGACGCCAGCCGCAAGGTGTTTTTCAAGTCCGATGGCAGTGCATACAAGCCGGGTGACATTTTCATTCAGTCGAACCTGGCGAGGACACTGGCGACAATTGCCGACACGGGCATCGACGGTTTTTACAGCGGCAAGATCGCCGACCTGATCGTCGCGGAAATGGAAACTCACGATGGCTTGATTACGAGGGCGGACCTGGCTGCCTACCGTCCCGTAATCCGGGAGCCGGTACTTGGAAGCTATCGCAGCTTTGACATTTACTCGATGGGACCACCCAGCTCCGGCGGTGTCCACATTGTGCAGATACTCAACATCCTCGAAAGCCATGACCTGCGCGCCTTGGGACACAATTCCGCCGCCGCCGTGCATCTCATGGCGGAGGCCATGAAGCGCGCCTATGCGGATCGTTCAACGTACCTCGGTGATCCCGACTTTTTCAGCGTACCGGTCGCCGGTCTGACGGCAAAAGCCTACGCGAAATCCCTGGACGCGGCAATCGATTTGTCACGGGCCAGCATCAGCAAGGATCTTCGTCCCGGCATGCCGATGGCCTTCGAGAGCGCTGAGACCACGCATTTCTCGGTTGTCGACGGCGCCGGGAATGCCGTATCCAACACCACCACCATCAACTTCACCTTTGGCTCGGGGATCGTGGTGGCCGGCGTCGGTTTCCTGCTCAACAACGAGATGGACGATTTCAGTGCCAAGCCCGGCATACAGAATGCTTATGGGCTTATCGGTTATACCGCCAATGCCATTGAACCGCGCAAACGTATGTTGAGTTCGATGTCGCCGACCATCGTGATGAAGGACGGTAAGCCGTTTCTGACAACCGGGAGCCCCGGCGGCTCGAGAATCATAACAACGACATTGCAGGTTATCATCAACGTCATCGATCACGGCATGAATATTCAGGAGGCCGTTAACGTTGCGCGGATACACCACCAGTGGGTCCCGGATGAGATCCGCGTCGAGGACGGATTCGGTGTCGATACGATTCGTTTGCTCGAGACGATGGGACATCGGGTGGTCGTGAAGAATGCGATGGGATCCGCGGCCAGCATATTGATTGACTGTGAGCGCGGCGTCGTCTTCGGCGCCGCCGACCCGCGGCGCAGCGGCCTGGCCCTGGGGTTTTGACGCAGCTCGAGAAAGTTGTAGACAAAATAATTATTATTGTCTACCCAATCCTGATCACATGGAGGTTTTCGATGCGTTCCGATTGTCTTGTTGTCCTTACCGTCGGTTTGGTCGTCACTGCAGGTGGTGCCATTGGCGTAATGACAGGAGTCTCGGAGTGAATGACCACATCATAGTGTCGTTCGAAGCGGAGAGTTCGGTGCTCCATAACGCGGTCCAGGCATGGGTCGACTACATCAAGGATGAGACCCTGGCCGTTGATGTTCGCAAGACGCCGATCGGCGATGCAGACAAGGTGGTGGAAATCTCTGTGTCCATCATGTGGCGGTTCAGATCCGTAAAGTATAGATTTTCTGTCGCCATACGAGACAAACCCCGATCGTGAACTCAATCGTTCCGCCAAAGGCGGATCCGCCTCGGGCGGACCAGCCGTGGTTGGCACGACGGCGTTTGCTGACGGGAATGCGAGAATGAAGCACGATCCCGATCACTCAGAATCCGGAGATCGGTTCATCCTGCTTGGTTTCATTGCCAAACTTCGCTTGCTTGTCATAGCACATGCCTATAGGCAAGATGAAACGGGGGTCAGAATCATTTCGGCTCGCAAGGCGACCCGGAACGAACGCAACCAATACGGGCAGTTCCTATGAGAAAAGAATACGATTCCCCGGACTCCATCAGGAATCCTTAACGGCAAACAACTCAAAAAGAAGGTGACGCTCCGTCTCAACACGGATACAATCACCTACTTCAAGGTCTTGGCCAAAGAGACCGGGATTCCCTACCAGAATCTGATCAATCTCTATCTGACCGAATATGCCCACTCGGGGAAGAAGCTCACCATCAAGTGGCATCTTGAGAGAGTGCAGATCTTGAGAGGGTGCAGAGCAAGGCCGATGCACTCGAACCACGAAGACGTTGCGTGTCCGCGTGGTCGGTGATCGCCAGCGTTATGAGTATTTCGATCACCGATGGAGATGAAATCGTACGTGCGGAAGGCACAGTACCAAATTAGTGTCTGACCGAATAACCCCTCGGCGGAGGCCCGGTGCAATTAACCTGGCATTTAGGTTACAAGGTTCAGGCTTTCGGAATCGGACGGATCCGATCTCCCGCATCCCGCATCTTTCCTGAAACCAAGCAGAGAGCAGGAGCAGGGAGTCGGAGGATCGAGGAAACGCCTGCTATGCCTCAATCAACTCTTTAAATCGCTGAAAGAGATAATTGGGATCGTGGGGGCCGGGACCGGCTTCGGGATGGTACTGGACGGCGAACATGGGCTCGTGCTGGTGGCGAACCCCTTCAACTGTCTGGTCGTTGAGATTGATGTGGGTCACTTCCAGGTCCGTTGCCTTCAGGCTTTCCGGATCAATGGCGAAATTGTGGTTTTGCGAGGTAATATCGATGATGCCGGTGGCCAGTTCTTTGACGGGATGATTGCAGCCGTGATGACCAAATTTGAGGCGGTACGTGTCGGCGCCGCAGGCGCGTCCGAGTAACTGGTGCCCTAGACAGATGCCCATGATGGGGACCCTGCCGATTAAGGCGCGGGCATTATCGACAGCATAGTCAACGGCGGCCGGATCGGCGGGACCGTTGGAGAAGAAGACGGCATCAGGTTTCATCTCGAGGACGTCGTCGGCGGTGGTCGTTGCCGGAACGACCGAGACATCCATGCCGACGAGCCGCAGATTGCGCATGATATTCCACTTGATGCCGTAATCATAGGCGACGATGCTGTAGCTGCACTCCGGAAGTTCTTCGGCGATGCCCCAGGTAGTCGTGCGTGCGCCATCGGCGTCCCATACGTAGGTTGAATTGCAGGTGACTCGGGCGGCATAATCCTGACCGTCCAGCCCCGGCCACTCGTTGGCCATGGCAACCGCTTCGTCCGGGGTCACATCGCCGGTGACCCCAAGGTATCCCTTCATGGTGCCGTGGTCGCGGAGCTTGCTTGTCAAGGCGCGCGTGTCGATGCCGGCGATGGCCGGGATCTGATGCCGCTGCAGGTACGACTGCAGCGATTCCTCGGAGCGCCAGTTCTCCGGTACGTTGAGTTCGTGAATGATGAATCCGTTGGGGTAGACACCGCCGGATTCGCAGTCTGAGGAATTGACGCCGGTATTGCCGATCTCCGGATAGGTCATGGTGACAAACTGGCCGTCGTAGGACGGGTCACTGAGAATCTCCTGATATCCGGTCAGGCCGGTGTTAAAGACGACCTCGCCGGTACCGTCGACGGCGGCGCCGACGGAATAGCCGCGCATCACGGTGGCGTCTTCCAGGGCAAGAAACGCCGGCTTTTCACGCCTTTCCTTCCACAGGAACCGATAATCGTTAACCGTCATGTCATGATCTCCCGTCCGCGCACAAGCGGTGTGCACGGAGCAGTCAGTCGGAATTTTCGCCTACTGCCAGGTTATTTACGCCGAGCGGTACTAGCTTCGACTTCATTCGTAGTTATAGTGCGCTATCCCGGAAATTCTTTCCGGGATTTTGGCATTTGCCAACTTCGGCAGAATGCAGATCAGATTACGAATGGGTCGATTACGAGTGAAATGCGGCGACGCGTATAGGCAAAAACAATTGGCACAGAATGATCTCATTCAACGCCATGACAGGTCACTTGGCTGCAAAATGAGGATCAACCACTCGTAATCAATCCATTCGTAATCGATTTCGACTTCGTCCGTCCTTACTTTGGTGACATCGATCCATGCAAAATGGAATTAAACAAGTATGGACAACGAAAACTTTTTATCACCGAATATCAGTACAAAATCGCCGGGTCGTCACACTAGGTCACGTGCTTCTTCGCTTCGGTTGGTTTTTTACCGCCGGTCACATTAACGATACGCAGGCGGCGAACCTTGCGGTTGTCGGCTTCGAGTATCTGTACCTCCATGCCTAGCATATCCGGCATCTGCACGACCTCCTTGGTCTTGGGAATGCGCCCCAGCACGCTGATGACGTAGCCGCCGACGGTGTCGTACTCTTCCTCTTCCGAGATTGACAGATGCAGTCTTTCATTGATTTCATCGACAGGCGTCCGGGCATCGACTTCAAAGGAACCGTCATCGGCCTCGGCGACTTCGGCCACCTCTTCGCCGACATCGAACTCGTCCTGAATCTCGCCGACAATCTCTTCGAGGATATCCTCGATGGTGACGATACCGGCGGTGCCGCCATATTCATCGATGATGACGGCCAGATGGATTTTTGTCTGCCGAAATTCGTCCAGAAGATCGTCAACGTTTTTTGTCTCCGGGATAAAAACCGGTTCCTGCATTATATGCTCGAGAGAATTCGCCTCCCGGAGTTTTTCGTCGTCCAGCAGATGTTTCGAATAAACAACACCGATGATATCGTCGATCGAGTTGCGAAAGACGGGGATGCGCGTATGCCCGCATTCGACGATTTTTCGTTTGGCGTCCTGAAACGTGGTGCGGGTCTGCAGCGCCTCGATGTCCACGCGGGGTGTCATAATTTCTTTGACGAGGGTCTCGCCAAGATCGAAAATGCCGCGGATCATGCGCCGCTCGCTGGCTTCGAGCGTACCGGTTTCCGCCTCCTCGGCAGCATCCTGCTCGACAAGCGACATGATCTCATCCTCGGTCGTTGCTTTTTCGCCCGCGTCTTCGTCGTCACCCCATTGAAAGAGGCGCCGTTCGATCAAATGGGACGGATAAACGATCGGGGAAAGAAGGTAGTAGAATAATTGCAGCGGCGGGACGGAGACGGTCAGCAGACCCCACTGCATTGACGCCAGCCAGCCGCGTCCGAGGAGCTCGGTAATCAGCAAGAACACGGTACCGGTGATGACGGCACTGATGAGAACGGACAGGGCACCGACGTCGTTCACCGGGGGCAAACGAAAATAGCTGACATTCTGAACGACAATGGCCAATGCGGCAAGATTTACAAAGGTAAGCAGCCGCAGCAATATCCGATAGTAGGGACGAGCATGGAGCCAGTTCTCGGCCCGTTTAATCAGCTGTTTTCTATTTTGCGGATCAAGTTTTCGAATTTGTGCTCGCGACAATTCGGAAAAAGCGGTCCAGACGCCTGTCAACCAGATTCCGATAAGTATGGTAATCGGAATGATCCATGGACTTAGCAGTAGTGGTTCACCCTCCATAAAGTCCGGAATTCTACCTCCCTGCGCAACCTTGCAGTGCCGCTCGGCGCCCGATGCCGTTAAAAGGATTCGGCTGTCGGGTTCACCGGCGCACGCTTGGTGTTATTGGACAAAAATGTGTTCCAACGGATACGCAGCACGGAGACTCTCCATGATCCGGTTCTCCGCCTCCCGTATTTTTCTGCGTTCGCTGTCGGTATCGTCGCGAAATCCCGCCAAGTGTAGGATTCCGTGTATAATATACAATAAAACTTCCTCGGCGAAACTACTGCCGTGTTTGCCGTTCACATCGGCGGCGACATCGAGGCAGACATAGATCTCGCCGACTAGGGCGTCATTTGCACCGAATTCACCGGCCGTCCGATAGTCGAAAGTAATGACGTCGGTGGCACCCGGGTGACCGAGACAGGCTTCATTCAGTGCGGTTATTGTCGTTCTGTCAACCAGTGCGACACCCAGTTCATCGGTCGGTTGCAACTGCCGGCTCAGCCGGCTTAGCTGTAACGTCTCCCGAATGACGCGCAGCATCAGGTTCCGGTTCCTTAACGGGAACTTCCGGTATCGCTTGGATAAAGTGACTTTCATTTTTCGCGGTCTTCGGATAGGCGACTCTGCCATGAAGCATGGTGGAGAGATTCTTCTTGATCGCCTTCTCGACGAGGCCGACTTCCCGCATGGTCAAATCGCATTCGTCCAACTGGCCGTCGAGAATTTTGTTGCGGAAGATCTCGGAGACCAGCGAATTGATCTTCTGCGGCGTCGGCTTTTCCAATGAACGCGATGCCGCTTCACATGCATCGGCGAGGCTGATAATGGCAGCTTCCCGACCCTTCGGCAACGGTCCCGGATAGCGATAGTCGTCTTCCCCCATGCCATTGGCGCCACCGGACTTCTGGTCACCGGTCATGGCGCGGTGATAGAAAGAATATATGAGGCTGGTCCCGTGGTGCGATGCGATGACCTCGCGCAGCGGCTTCTTGAGCTTATATTTGGCGGCCATCGTCAGGCCTTCTTTGACGTGATTGAGAATGATCAACGAACTCATTCGCGGTGTCAGGTCTTCATGGCGGTCGACGCCGAAGCTGTTTTCGGTGAAATAGGACGGATTCGAGAGCTTCCCGATATCGTGAAAATAGGATGCAACCCGGGTGAAAATCGTATTGGCGCCGGTCACATCAGCCGCATGCTCGGCCAGGGTCGCGACCATCAGGGTATGATGATACGTTCCCGGGGCTTCCAGCTGCAGGCGTTTGAGCAGCGGGTGATTGAGGTCGCTCAACTCGAAGACGCTGATGTCGCTGGTCAAACCGAACAGATATTCGCACAGCGGCAGCAGCAGATTAGCAATCAAGACGGTGACGAACCCATTGGCGGCGGCAATGCCGAGAACGATCAGGTAATTAATCGACGGCGTCGCGTAGAGCACCAGATGCAGACATTCGATGACAAAGACGGCCAGCCCGATCGCCAGCCCGGCGCGGAACGTCCGAATTCGCGTTCGAGCCGTTCGCACGCCATAGGCGCCGAGACATGACGCCGCAAACCCGACCATAAAGACGTGCATGGGATCGCTGGCCGGCAACGACACGAGCAACGACAGGACGACGCCGGCGATCAACGCCGGTCCGGTGCCGATCAATATGGCCAACAGTATCGCGGCGAACGCGATCGGTAGCGCCGGCAGAACGAAGATACGGGCACCCTGCAGGAGAACCAGAAGCAGTTCCTCGGAACCACGGACCAACAGAAGGTTGACGGAGATGGCGACACCGACAAGGAGAATGTTCGACTTCCGGCGGCAGATTCGGGGGCAGAGGTAAAAGAACAGGAGCGCTCCGAGAACGATCACGAAGCCGGCGCGAACCAGCATGGACCCGGTCTTGGGCAAGTACCGCGTGCTGTTGCGATTCGCCTTCAATGCGGTATCATACGCCGACAGCTTTTCCAGATCCGCCTGCGTAACGGTCTCGCCCTTCCGAAGGAAGGGCGTCCCCTTGCGCACCAATTTTCGAATCGGCTGCACGCCGTTCATTGCCTGCTGTTTAGCGGCCTCGGTGTGCCTCCGATCATAGACCAGGTTCGGTATGATCAGTAGGGCCATGACGTCTGCCACCTTTGCTTCGGGGCGTTCCGATGCCGCCACCGGAAACTGCTTTTTGAAGCGCTTGAGAAGCTCGCCC